>PWHA01000269.1 GCA_003554685.1 Halanaerobiaceae bacterium | reverse complement strand
ATTTTTACAGCAAAATAAAGACAATTTACACCATACATAACCTCAAATATCAGGGGATCTTTGGCCCGGAAATTATTCCCGATGTTCTGGGGATTGATTACAGTTACTGGCAGGATGGCAGTATCCGTCATGATGGACTGGTCAATTTCATGAAGGCTGGTATCATGCATGCTGATAGGATCACCACAGTCAGCCAGACCTATGCCGAGGAGATTAAAACCCCTGATTATGGAGAAGGGCTGGATTATGCTTTAAGAATGCGGGGAGATGATCTGGAGGGCATAGTTAACGGGATCAGCTATCAGGATTTTAACCCTGCTACCGACAGCGAGCTTTTTGCCAGTTTTGACCGGGAAAATTTTGCCGGTAAGCAGAAAAATAAAACAGGCCTGCAGAAAATGCTGGGGCTGCCGGTGGATCCGGATAAAAAAGTCCTTTCCATAATTTCCCGGCTGGTGGAGCAGAAAGGGCTGGATCTGGTGCAGTATGTTGCTGAAGACTTTCTGGAGCCAGATCTGCAGTTTGTGGTGCTGGGCACCGGCCAGCCTGAATATGAAAACTTCTTCCGTTATCTGGAGATGAGACATCCCGAGCAGGTGGCGGTGGAGATTAAATATGATTTTGATCTGGCCAAAAAGATCTACGCCGGCTCGGATTTCTTTTTGATGCCTTCCCGCTTTGAACCCTGCGGACTGGGACAGCTTATTTCCATGAGATACGGTACTGTGCCGATAGTCAGGGAAACAGGTGGGCTCAAGGACACCGTGGAACAGTACTCCGGAGAAGAGGGTAATGGTTTTGCCTTTCGGGAATACAGCAGAGAGGCGCTGCTGACAGCGGTAGAGTCGGCGGTGAAACTGGCCCGGCAGCCGGAGAAGCTGAAGGATCTGCAGCAGAGGGTAATGGGTCTTGATTTCAGCTGGAAAAGAGCAGCTCGTCAGTATGATAAACTTTATGAGGAATTACTGGAGGATGAAACCTTGCGGAATAAAGCCCGGAGCGGCGAGGAGAAATCAGCGGGGAAAACTTCCCCCCAGAAGAGAACTCAGACTAACAGGAAATCCAGGGATAATAAATTTGATCTGAATAAAGTTACCAGAAAGAAGCTGCTTTCGATTAAAGGCATAGGCCCTTCCTTTGCCGATAATATTCTCAATTACCGGCGCCGTCAGAAGGGGTTTAAATCTCTGGAAGAGCTTAAAAAAGTCCAGGGAATCGGTGATAGCCGTTTTGTCCGATTGAAGGATAATTTTTTCTTGTCCTAACTTAAGGGAGTGATAGCGTGCTGGAGGCTAACCGCTCTGAACTGGGAATTATGAAGATTGCTGATGAAGTGCTGGGTATAGTGGCCGGCATTGCCATTCTGGAGGTTGAGGGTGTGGCTGCCATGAGCGGCGGTCTGGCAGGTGGGATTGCAGAGATGCTGGGCAGGAAAAATCTCTCCAAGGGTATTAAACTCGAGAATTCCGAGCAGGGTCTTAAAGTTGAAGTAAATATTATAGTGGAATTTGCTGTCAATATACCCCGGTTGACCGGAGAAGTGCAGCGGCAGGTGGCGGAAAGAGTGGAAAGAATTACTGGTGCCCGGGTAGCAGCGGTTAATGTAAATATTGAAGGTGTCCATCTCCGGGAAGAGGAAGGAGACACGGGAGATAAAGAGGAACGGGAGAAACAGCCCGATAAAAAGGATGATTCTTAATAAAGGATGATTCGATGATTCTTATGACCGGGGAGGCAGGCCGGAAAGATGCTGAGAAAATTACTGCAACCTAAATTTATTCTGGCCTTTCTACTTTTTTTGCTGCTGCTGGGTGGCGGCCTTTATTACTGGTTGAATATCAGTTATGGCCCGGAAGAGGAAGCTTTGCTCTATCTGGAGCCCACCTCCAGCTATGAAGTTTTAGAAGAGGAAGACTACTTTGCCTTCCTGCCCGGTGAGTCAGCAGCTGAGTTTGAGAGGGGATTTATTGTCTATCCCGGAGGCCAGATTCGGGTTGAATCCTACTCTGCCCTGGCAGCTGAACTGGCCAAGAGAGGCTATCTGGTTTTTCTGGTACAGATGCCCTATGAACTTGCCATTCTGGGCTGGTCCCGGGCAGAAAATGTTGTCCGTGAGTATCCGGAAATTTCAAACTGGTACCTGATCGGACATTCCCTGGGAGGAGCAATGGCGGTTCGTTTTCTGAAAAGGGAAACTCCCGAAAATTTTACCGGGCTGGTTCTGCTGGGAGCTTATCCTGCTGCTGCTGATGATATTTCCGATCTGAATTTAAATGCACTTTCCCTATATGGCAGTGAGGATCGGGTCATGGATGGAGAGCTTTTCCGGGAACGTCAGAACCTGCTGCCTCCTGACACTCAATTCAGGGAAATCCCCGGGGGAAATCACGCTGGTTTCGGTCAGTATGGGGAGCAGGAGGGGGATGGCCGGCCTGAAATCTCTTTTGAAGAGCAGCTGGAAAAAACAGTAAAATCAATCCTGGATTTAATTGACTGATTTTCAGGTCTTATTTCAGGCATTTATATTTCAGTTATTCAGGCTTTTAGCTTCGGCAGTAAACTGGCTTTATTAAACTAGGCCTGCATTATACCAGGCCAGCAGGGAAAACAGGATTTTTTAAATTCTCTGCTTGCTGGTTGATATGAAATAGGATATAATATTTACAACTTCAACCTACTAAAAATTAAATACCCGGCCGGGGCCGGGCTTATTTTTTTGTTTTGTGTCGGAATCTTCCGGGTATTGAAATTTACATAGGGTTTTATTTTACAGCCTATTATATTTTAAATAATAAGGATTTTTTGAACATTTTATTTAGCAATCTGAACAAGCTGAATTAAATTAGGAAAAAGATAAGATTAACTGGAATAATACGAACAGGGAAAAGATTTATAATCATTAATTAAAAGATTAATCATTAGTTAAAAGATTGCAGCAAGAAAAAGTCTGGGAGGTAATAACATGAGCGAAGTTAAGCAGATAGAATTTGATCTGGCGATCCTGGGAGCCGGTCCCGGGGGATATGTGGCAGCCCTGCAGGCAGCCAAACTGGGTGCTGAGGTAGCCCTGATTGAAAAGGAAAATATTGGAGGCACCTGTTTGAACTGGGGATGTATTCCGACCAAGGCCCTGATAAGTTCGGCTGAGTTATATAAAAAGGCCCGGCAGGCTTCCAGTCTGGGGGTTAATATTGCCGGTGCTTCCTTTGATTTTACCGGGATGATAAAAAGAAAAGATAAAGTGGTTACCAGGCTGGTCAGGGGGATAGAATATCTGCTGGAGAACGAAGGAGTTACCGTTTTTGAGGGCGTGGGAGAATTTGTCAGACCAGGTGAGATTACGGTTACCGGAGACAACTACTGTCAGGAGATCAGGGCTAAAAAAGTGATAATAGCTACCGGATCCCGGGCCTCCCGCCTGCCGGTTCCAGGCATGGATCTCCCCGGTGTGATTGGCAGCCGGGAAGCCATGGCCCTGGAAGAGCTGCCTGAAAAGATGGTAATTGTGGGAGGCGGGGTAATCGGTATGGAATTTGCCTTCTTATTTGCCAGCCTGGATGTTGAGCTGACCGTGATTGAGTTTATGGATGATATTCTGCCGGAGATGGACGGCGATATCTGCAAGGAGCTGAAAAGGTCAGCCCGGCGTCAGAAAATTAAACTTCATACTTCCAGTGAGGTCCAGAAAATTTCCAGAACTGAGGATGAACAGGAGAAACTTCTGGTTAACTTTGTTGAGGAGGATGAGGAAAAATTTATTCCCACTGAGATGGTTCTGGTGGCAGTCGGCAGAGTGCCTGATTTCACCGGGCTGGATCCTGAAGCTCTGGGGCTTGACTGTCAGGAAACAGGCCGGGGAATTGAAGTCAATGAGAGAATGGAGACCTCTGTGGATAATGCCTATGCTATCGGCGATGTTACCGATAAAATTTTACTGGCCCATGTGGCCATGCATCAGGGTATGGTGGCTGCTAAAAATGCCTGTGGCCGGGAAAGCAGCATGAGCTATGAGGCAGTACCCTCTGCCATTTTCACCGATCCGGAGGTGGCCACTGTGGGACTCAGCGAGAAGGAGGCTGCCAGTCAGGGAGTTGAAGTTGAGGTGGGGAGATTTCCCTACAGTGCCAACGGCAAGGTGCTGGCTGCTGGAGAACGTCAGGGTTTTGTGAAGATATTGCAGGAGAAAGAGAGCGGCAGGGTGGTTGGTGGAGCCATAGTTGGTCTGCATGCCACTGACTTAATTGCTACTCTTTCGCTGGCCGTAGAAAATAATCTGACAGCTGCAGAGATAGGGGAGACGATCTTTGCCCATCCCACCACGGCTGAAGTTATTCACGAAGCAGCCCTGGGACTGGAAGGAGGTGCACTACACTATAGTGAGTGATCTCAATCCGAGGGTTATTTATTCCGAAAACTATAATCCCTGGTTCAATCAAGCTCTCGAAGAGCATCTTTTAAATAATGTTAAAGAAGGAGAAATAATTCTTTATTTGTGGCAAAATGAGAAGACTGTGGTAATCGGCCGGAATCAGAATGCCTGGCGGGAATGCTGCTGTACCTGTCTGGAGAGAGATGGGGGTAAGCTTGCCAGGCGTTTATCCGGGGGAGGGGCTGTTTTTCACGATCTGGGCAATCAAAATTTTACCTTTATAACCAGGCAGGAAAACTATGATGAGGAAAAGCAGCTGAAGGTAATTCTTGAGGCAGTTCGCAGCCTGGGAGTTGAGGTCGAACTTTCCCGGCAGAATGATCTTTCCTATCATAATCTGAGATTTTCCAGAAATGCCTATTATTTTACCTCCGAGAGGGCCCTCCATCACGGGTCAATTCTGGTTAATACCGATCTTAAACTGATGAGAAACTATCTGGATGTATCTCCAGAGAGAATCTATGCCCTGAAGAAAGATTCGTCTCGGGAAAAGGAAATCAATCTGGCCAAAATTAATACTGATATTACCGTAGCCGATCTCTGCCACAGTTTGGAAGATTCCTTTTACCATTATTTTGGCTGGCCCCAGGAGTCCCCAAAATTTATTGATCCGGAACTCAGAGAGGAGTTCAGCGAGCTTTACCGGAAGTTTGCCAGCTGGGAGTGGCGCTTTGGCAGGACCCCTAAATTTGATATGAGTTTTAAAACCCGCTTTGACTGGGGGGGAATTGAGCTTGGTCTGGAACTTGAAGAGGGGAGAATAGAATCAGTAAACATTTTCAGCGATGCCATGAATGTTCACCTGATAAAGGAACTGGAAGAAACTCTCAGGGACTGCACCTTTAATCTCACTGCCATGTATAATGCCCTGGAGGAACTTGTTGAATTTTACGGAGAAGAAGATAAAATCATGGAGCTGGCAGAGTGGCTGGTGGAAAGAGATTTATAGAAGTTAAGAACAATAATATTCAATGATTTAGGAATACTTGACAATAGTTTAAGTAAATAATAGAATAATAGTAGTAATCTTGGGATAGAAATCAGATGAAAATAGACTTATTTGCTTAAATTTTTACAAATCCAAGGAGGGAGAAATATGAGCGGAGAATACCATGAACCTCTGGAATTTTTACCACAGGAAGCCATTGAATATCATCGAATAATTAAAAGTGTTATCGAGGAACTGGAGGCAGTTGACTGGTACAATCAGCGGGCCCATGCCACTGAAGATGAACAGGTTCGCAAGATCGTTGCCCATAATAGAGACGAAGAGATCGAGCACGCCTGTATGGGACTGGAATGGCTAAGGAGAAACAGTGAAACCTGGGATGAAATGCTGCGAGAATTTCTCTTCACTGAAACGGAGATCACCTCCATTGAAGAAGAAGAGGAAGGCGGAGAAGAAGCAGAATCTGCCGAAAATAAATCGCTGGGAATTGGAAGTCTAAAGGAGGGAAAATAAGATGGTAGATATACTTAATAGAAAGCTGGCACCCTTTCCCGAAGACACCTGGGAATTTCTTGATGAGGAAGCCAGAGAAATTCTGGAAATGAGGCTGAATGCCCGCCGGGTTGTTGATCTGGTAGGTCCGTCAGGACTGGAAACTGCCGCTGTTAACACCGGCAGAGGCCAAAAGGTGGAGAGCAGTTTTGCCGGAGCTGATTTAAGCCAGAGAGATTCGCTAAATCTGTTGGAGGTGGAGGTTTCCCTCAAGGTCAGCCGCAGGGAACTGGAAGCCTTTGCCCGGGGAGCTGAGGATGCTGATTCCGATCCGGTAAGAGAAGCTGCTAAACTGGCAGCCGAGATTGAGAATAAAGCTGTTTTCTTTGGCCTGCCTGAGGCAGGAATAGAAGGAATAATTCCGGCCTCCAGAGAAGAACATGGCAGTATGGAGCTTTCGGGAGACAGCTCAACTGCCTTTTATTCCGTAATCTTCCAGGCCAGGGAGAAGCTTTTCAAGGCCGGGGTAGAAGGGCCCTATCATCTGCTCCTGGGCGAGAAGCATTATAATCTCCTCCATGAGCTGGAGTCAGCCTGTTACCCGCTCTTCAAAAAGATCGAACAAATTCTAGGGACGGAACTTATTTTTGTTCCGGAGCTGGAGGATAACAGCGTGCTGATGGCAGCAGGAGATGATTTTGAGCTCTTTGTAGGTAAAGATATTTCTCTGGGTTATAAGGGCCATGATGAGGAAGAAGTGGAACTTTTCCTTTTTGAAAGCCTGACATTCAAAGTTAATGCTCCTGAGGCGGCCATCACTTTTGAGTAAAGTGCGGCTTGACTGCTGTCAGGCCCTGGCACTTGAGTAAGAGTTTTGTAGCTGGAAGGCTCTAAAAAATCAATTATAATCATGTAATCAAGCCCCCTCGAGTTGCTTTCTGAGGGGGCTTATTTATTGTTTTTATAGTGCTAATTTATTCCTTCAGGTTTTAATGGTATTGTGTTATATTGTCATAAAATGTGACCTTTAGCTTCATTTCTGGTTATTTTCTTCTATCCCTTCAAAACGAGCAGGGGATTCATCCGGGCCAGAGGTCTGGCCAGTTCGGTCTGCTGAAGAGAATCGATTACCAGAGAAATGTTTTTATAGGCCAGGGGGGATTCATCCAGCATGCTGCCCCCGCTGGAAGAAACGGCTTTAACCCTTCCCAGGCTGGAACGATGCTGTTCCCGGGAGATGGTTTTTTTAGCCTGGGTTCTGCTCATGCTGCGGCCGGCGCCATGAGCGGCGGATTTAAAAGCAAGTATGGTATTTTCGCTATCTTCAGAGCTGACCACATAACTGGAGGTTCCCATTGAACCGGGAATCAGGGCCGGTTTGCCCGGTGCCAGCTGGGTAGCCCCCTTGCGGTGGATTAGTACTTTCTGCTGCTTTTCGTTAATCCGGTGTTCCTCCCAGCGGGCAATATTATGGGTATGATCGTAGAAAAGCCTGAGCCGAGAACCGGGGAACAAATCACTCCAGATTTCTTTCAGCCTGTCTGTCAGTAACTCCCGGTTGGAGTAGGCAAAATTAGCAGCGCAGCCCATGGCAGCCAGATAATCCTTTCCCTCCGGACTGTCCGAGGGCAGATAGGCCAGATTTTTTACCGGAAAGTTCAATTTATATTTCTGACGCCGCTGTTCGGCCAGCTTGAGATAGTCCTGGCAGATCTGATGGCCAAAACCCCGGGAGCCGGTATGGAGCATAATTACTATCTCTCCTTTAAAGAACCCGCTCTCCTCCTCAGCCCAGGCTATTTGCTGTATTTCCAGAAAATGATTACCAGAGCCCAGGGTGTTAAGCTGGGTGATGCCTCTCTCCCGGGCCT
>PWHA01000232.1 GCA_003554685.1 Halanaerobiaceae bacterium | reverse complement strand
TCAAACGTTCTTTAAAATGGCTGATGCGGAGACAATTCACCAATGCCGCGGTAAACCTCTACGGCTTCTGGGCAGTCCGGCGCTGGAAGAGTGAAAACAAAGATTTCATAAACAACCTTCCCGGAGGAATCTGCCCTAAATAGGGCTCTGCCTTCTAAATAGGGCTATGTCTTCTAAATAGGGTTCTGCCTGAAAATTAGTTTTATAAAATTTTAAGCTGCAGCCAATCAATTCAGCTGCAGCTGCCTGATTCTAAATCCCCGTTTTACTCATAACTCAAAGCCTGCACCGGATCCAGCCGGGCAGCCTTAACCGCTGGATAAATGCCAAAGAAGAGACCGATGGCCAGGGCAAAACCAAAGGCCAGCATGATCGAAATCGGCGACATAACCAGCATCCAGCCTCCAATCTCTGTTACAGCAAAGGTTCCCAGCCAGCCCAGGCCGATGCCGAAAACTCCTCCAATTCCGCTCAGAGCCAGAGCTTCAACCAAAAACTGCCCCAGAATATGCCGTTTCTTGGCTCCCAGAGCCTTGCGGATTCCGATCTCCCGGGTTCTCTCGGTCACCGAAACCAGCATGATATTCATGATTCCGATTCCGCCAACCAGCAGAGAAATCCCGGCAATACCGGCCAGCATCAGTCCTAGAGTGCCAGTAACCTGATCCAGCACCTCCAGAATCTGATCCTGACTGAAAATATTATATCTGTTCTCCTCGCCTAGATATTTCAGAAAGAAATATTCCAGCTGCCCTCGGGCCTCCTGGGCTGAAGCCTCCGGAGCCGCCTGAGCATAATAGAGATCCACATAATTTTCCTGGTTTAGCCGCTGCAGATGGGTCGTCACCGGAATATAAACCCGGTTATCCAGGTTACCCATGATACCCTGTCCCTTATCTTCCATCACTCCCACCACAGTAAAATTCAACCGCCGGCTGCGAAAATCAATCCTGACCCGCAGGCCCAGGGGATCATCCCTGTCAAATAGTTCCCGGGCAATCTCTGATCCCAGCACCAGGGAATTTCTCCGCTGCTCCAGATCATCATTTTCCAGAAATCGGCCCAGAACTGGAAAATACAGGTTAGCTTTGGCAAAACCCGGTGAAGTACCGACCACCGTGCTGCTTACAGCTGTATCACCCCGGACCAGCTCCACTCCGGTGGTAATTTCCGGAACCACATTGACAATATCCGGGGTATAAAGATCTATAAAATCGATAACTTCCAGAGTGAATCCCTCCCGGGGATTGGCAGTTCCCGATCCCCGGCCGGGGGTAACCCAGATCAGGTCCGAACCGAGAGTTGCAATCTGCCCGGCTACCTCCTGCTGGGCAGAGCTACCGATCGAAACAATCGCGATTACAGCTGCCACCCCGATAATTATTCCCAGCATCGATAAGAAAGTTCTCAGTTTGTTAATTTTCAGGCTGTGCAAAGCCATGCGGATTGTTTCCCGGATCATGAGGCCCTCACCTCGTCAGATTCAATCAGACCATCCCGCAGGCTGATTATTCTCCGGGCTGCCCGGGCAATCTCTGTCTCGTGGGTGACCATCAAGATGGTATGCCCCTGCTGGTTCAGTTCCTGGAAAATATCCATAATTTCTCCGCCGGTGGTGGTATCCAGGTTGCCGGTCGGTTCATCAGCCAGTATCAGTGCCGGATCATTGACCAGGGCCCGGGCAATCGCCACCCGCTGCCGCTGACCACCGGAAATTTCATTGGGATTATGCTCCAGCCGGTGGCCCAGCCCTACTTTCTCCAGCATTTCTTTAGCCTTTGCCCGCCTGGCTTTCCGCCTGACACCCCGGTAGATCAGCGGCACTTCAACATTTTTCCAGGCTGAGGTTCGGGCCAGCAGATTAAACTGCTGAAAAACAAAACCAATTTTTTTATTTCGAATAACTGCCAGATCATTATCGCTCAGCTCATTGATCTCCACACCATCCAGGAGATAGTTCCCAGAGGTGGCCTGATCCAGGCAGCCCAGAAGATGCATCAGAGTGGATTTTCCCGAGCCCGAGGGGCCCATAATAGCAGTAAATTCGCCATCCTCGATTTTGAAACTTACACCCTTAAGAGCCTCAACCTCAATTTCTCCGGTCCTGAAGATCTTGTGCAGATTCCTGACCTCAATCATTAGAAGCCACCTCCAGGGCCGCCACTACTGGGGCCGCCGCTTCCAGGTCCGAAGAAAAATTGAAAGCGATCATCCGGTCTGCCGGCAAACTGATAGGCATTAATAATCACCCGATCTCCTTCCTCCAGACCGGATACTATCTCCACCCTCACACCATCATCCAGACCGGTTTCAACCGGCTGCGGTTCTGCATTATATTCCCTGTCAACCAGCATGACAAATTCCTGGTCTTCATCCTCATAGACAGCAGTCACCGGCACAAATACAGTATCCAGGGCTGAATTTACTACAATCTCAACGTCCACAGAATAGCCCGGTCGAAAATCCGGCCGGTTATTGCTGAGGCTGATCTCCACTGGTACCACGATCATACCGCTGTCCCTCACCGCTGTGGACTGAATCCTGCTGATGCTTCCGGCAAATCTTTCTGCCGGGAAGGCATCCATTTCCAGGATAACCTCCTGCCCCGGTTCCACCAGCCGGCTGTCACCTTCATCGATGTTAACCCGAGCCAGATAGCTGCTGGTATCAATTACCCTTAAAATCGAAGTTCCCGCTGCCACCTGATCACCCTCCCTGTGATCCAGTTCGGCAATCCTGCCGCTAATCCTGGCAGTCAGGGTTCTTTCCTCCAGATTCTTTTCTGCAATTTCCAGGTTAATCTTCTGCTCTTCAATCTCAGATTCTTTAGCTCCGATTACAGCACTCTGGTACTGATTTTGGGCCCGGATCAGATTGAGCTGCTCTTGGCGGGAATCCAGCTGGATCAGTTCCTGACCGGCATCAACCTCCTGGCCGTCTTCGACTAGAATTTCCTCAATCCGGCCACCCTGGAGAAAACCGTGCACTTTGTTGTCCACTGCCTCCAGCTCTCCGGCAGCTGAAATGGTCAGGCTGATATCACCTCTGTTAACTCCGGTTACATGGTGAGGCTGGATGCTTTCCCGCATATCAGCCCCGGTAAAAATAAAGCGGGGGAGAAGAAGGGCAGCTGCTACTAATACTCCGAGTACTATAAAGATAATTTTAATTTTTGACATCAGCAATCTCCTCCTCAATCCAGCTGATACTCAGGCTGCTGTCCAGGTTCAGAGCAGCCAGGATTCTATCGAAGCTGCGCTCTTTAAGCTCCAGCTGCTGTCTCCTGACTTCCCGACGGGAATTTTCCAGTTCCTGTCCGTCAATTGCTCCCCGTTCATAGCTTTCCAACTGCTTTTCCAGATTTAGCTCCGCGATTTCCAGCTCAATCCGGGCTTCTTCACTATTTCTCTCCAGCCGCTCCAGTTCCCCCAGAGCACTTATAAGTTCCTGTTCGAGAGCGTTGGACAGTTCGGCCTGATCTTTTTCCAGCTTGCCAGCTGTTTCCTGAAATTCTTCTACCTGCAGTCGGCTCAGATCTCCGTCATAAAGGGAATAGCTGAACTCGACACCGGCCTGCCAGTTTCCCGAGCGGATTTCCTGGCTGCCGCTCACAGCAATCTCCGGCTGCTGTTCCTGCTTCCACCAGTCCAGCTCTCTCGATTCCCGGGCCAGACTTTGCTCCAACCGCTGATACTCTGGGGCTGACTTCAGCCGCAGTTCCAGTCTTTTACCGGCTGAATACCCGGGATAGGCAAAATTAATCCCGGCCAGATTCTTAAGCAGGGACGAATCCAGCTGGTAGACCGGCTCTTCCGTCCCCAGATTTTGCTGAAAAGCCGTCCGTCGCCTTTCCAACAGCTCTTCCAGGGAGGCAACCCCGTTTTCAGCCCGCTGGACTGCCAGATCGCTCTCTCTGATTTCCAGTTCGCCGGCCTCACCCAGCTGCTGGCGCTGCCGGGCTTTCTCCAGTCCTTGTTTTGCGGTTGACAGTTCCTCCCGGTTCAGTTCCAGCTCCTCCTTGAGGAAGGCTATTTCCAGATAATCCTCCAGCAGCTCAAGATAAAGATTCTCCCGGGCCAGTTTCAGCTCTCGGCGGGCCAGTTCCAGATTTTCTTCCAGGGTAATTAAAACTCTGACCGGTTCAGCCGGGACACGGGGCCAGAGTTTGTAGTTCGCTGACAGGGTCAGCTCCAGGTTGTCAGAGAGATTATCCAGGTCGACCGGATTGTTATCTCTGTATTCCAGCCGTCCCGTAAGCCCCGGACCGGAGAGAAAATTCCGGCTGCTTTCCAGACTAAGGTTCATTTCCTGAAAACTATCCCGAAAGGCATTTTCGGCAGGGGCATTTCCAGTATCTCCAGAGGAAAGAGGAGAGGCCGAACCGGTTATCTCCCGGGTGCCCCAAAGATAACCACCTCGCATGTTAAGCTGCCAGAAGGCCCGGGCATCTATCTCTGCCATTTCTCGTTCCAGCTGTCTTACCCGGCTGATTTCATTCCGGAGACGGGGCGAGGTGTCTTCAATTTCGGCCAGCACACTGGCCAGAGATGGTCCCTGTTTTTCCGGATTTTCGCTGTTACCCTCATTCTGAGAATTTATTACCTCCTCCTGGATTTCAGCCCTATCGGAGGCCCTGGCCCCCCGGGTCAGAACCACTGCCGGCCAGGATAAGGGGCAAGGTGTCAGCGTTATCAGGCCGAAAAGACCGGCTCCCGTCAGAACAGCAGCCAGGCCGAGAACCAGGCTCCAGCTCAGACCGTATTTAATACCTGACTTAAGCCCATATCTCAGACTGCTTATCAGCTGAAATCTAAGGATAGAAACAATCCCGGGCCGCAGACTAAATTTCTCCCTGAGCCAGAATCTCATCCACCAGCACCTCCAGTTCTTCTCCCATCAGATCCCGGAGGTCATAATAGCTCATCAGGTAGGCCAGCCCCGCTTCAGCTCTATTAAGCTCGGCCTGCTCAAATTCCAGCTCGGCTTGAGCCAGTTCCCGCTCCGAAGCTAGCCCTGCCCGCCTCTGTTCCTGAATAATCCGGTGGTTTTCTTCAGTCTGCTCAATATTATCCTGAGCTAGTTCCAGCTGGCGGAAAGCCTGCTCCACCAGATGATACTGCTGCAGGGCATGACCCTCGGTATCCTCCCGGGCTTTTTCAATTTCCAGGCCAGCCAGCTCTACCTGATTGTCCAGTCTTGCCATCTCCAGTTCCGGGGTATCGCTGACCCGGGCCCGGTCTCTTTCGATTTCAATAAGTTCCCGGTTGATCTCAACCACCTCCAGGCCGGAGCTGCTGGCAAGCACCTCCTGGACCACTATCTCCCGTTCTGGCAAATCTATTTTATTAATCTGACCCAGCTGTGAGGTTAGTTCCGGCATTTCTACCAGTCCCAGTCGGGATTTAAATTCTCTTTCTTTCTGCTCTAGCTCGGCTTCCAGTCGAGCCAGTTCAAAAGCCGCCTGATTATATTCCCGCTGCTTCAGCATCAAATCCATGCGGGAGCTGTAACCGGCCTCTACCTGCAGCCGGGTTTCCTCCAGTTCATCAGCGATCATATCTTTGTTCCGTTCGGCAATACTTATCTCCTGGGCCAGAAAGTTCAGTTCCTGATAGCTGTCAATCAGGCCGATAAAAACAGACCTGGCTGTCTGGCGGAATTCGTTCTGAGCCTGGAGATAGCCCAGCTCTCCTGTCAGCCTGTCATAGCGGGACTCTGTCCTCAGGGTTCGGGCCTGGTTCATTTCATAGTTCAGCTGCTGATTCTCCAGCTCCAGCCTGGCAATCTTATAATCCCTGTCAGCAACTTTCAGCAGGGCAACAGCCTCCCGCAGTGAAAGTTCCTTCAGCAGGCCTTCGGAAAGTCCTTCCAGCAGATCCTCCGGCAGCTCTCCAGTCACAGTTTTCTGCATCTCATCCAAATCATCTACCTCATCTGGAACTGCCGCTGACACTGTACCTGATATCGCCGACATCTCTATTAACCCCGGATCTGGAACAGTCTCCGACACTGCTCGTGGTATCACCACTGACACCACTCCCGGAACCATAGTTACCAGTAAAACCACCACAGCTGTCATTGTCATCATAATAATTATCTTTTTATAAGTGCTGGAAACCGTTTTCATATTAAATCAGCTCCTGTCAAATTAATTAAACTCAGAGTATTTTAAAAGATAAAAGTTGTCCGCTGATAACTATTATAATTGCAAACAGTTCTGAAGTCAATTATTTTTTCAGCTGTTTAAAATTGACATTTTATTAAATAAAAAACAGCCAGCTTAAAGAGCTGGCCGCCTGTTTAATGAAAAATACTTTTTTTGAGAAAATATCAAAATTGCAGTTAAGGTTATGACAGGTATGGTATCGCGATTGTTAATAAAAATTTAGCAGTGAAAATTGCCTTTTGCAATGTAATCAATAATTGAAACTGAATCTGGCAATAACTCAAGCCAGCACAAACTCAAACTGACAAAAATAAAAAACTCCCGGGGCACTGCTGGATTAGCTGTGTCCATACATATCTGAGGGGGTATGTTATGGGGAATATCATGCCCCGGGAATATTGAGAACAATTTAGCTGGAGTAGAATTTGAAATAGAGTCGACCTGTGAATTTTCATACGTTCTTTTATATTAATTGTCGATTTATATCAGGATTCCTGCCTGTTTTCAAAAAAAGTTAATTAATTTGAGTGTTTTTTGTGTTTAAATTAAAGAAGACTTAATTAAAGCAGGACTAAATTGTTCTCTGAAGAATAATATAAATCAGGAGTGATAAAAATGTCAGCTGAAAGACAGGTTTCTATCTGGTTAAGCAGATTTTTTGTTCTTCATTTTGTTATTGATATTATTTTTGCCCTGCCGTTGTTCTTTTTTCCCGAAACTTTTCTGGGTTTTTTAGGCATAGAAACCTTTAACCTACTCTTTGTCAGGCTGGTGGCGGCTGCCCTTTTTGGAATTGGCATCGAATCTTTGCTGGGCAGAAATGGTTCAGTGGAAGCCTTTAAAGCCATGTTAAATCTCAAAATCATCTGGTCCTCGGCAGCTGTCCTGGGAATTATAATTTCCCTCCGGGAAATTACCGCTGATCTGATAATCTGGCTGATACTTTTTACCTTTATTGCTTTTAATCTGCTCTGGGTTTACTGGAGAAAAAGACTTGCCTGAAATTCAGCCAGCAATAATCGGTTTTTTAAATACAGATCCAGTTTTTTAAATACAGATCCAGAAATATTCCACATATTTCGGAGAATTAATCACCCGGGTATCGGAAGGGATATGGTTGTGGTTTCCTCTGAACCGGCGGAAGGCAGGCGAACCTGCTTCATAAACAAAGCCGCAGCGGCCGTAACTTTCATCATCGTTAATCCGGTTAACCCAGTAGCTTTTAACAATCTCAGCCCGTCCCAGCGATTCATACCACTGCAGATCATAGCTGATTTTTCCCGCTTCTCCCAGGGACTTGATTACATCAATAGCGGTAATCACTCCGGGCTGGAATATATCATCTCTTAAATCATGAGCATTTATCTCTACATCCTCAAAGAGCTGGGTGGTATTTCGCCCTCTAATAATAACCTCGGGAACAACTACTCTGCCGTCATTATTTTGCTTTCTCTCAACCTCTCCCCGATAAGTTTCATAAACTGAGTTCAGATAATCGGCTGAAACCTGCACAAATTCTAGATGCATTCCATCCTTATAGGGATAATGATCCATCCGGAAGACACTGTTTTCCGGCCATCCCCCATCGTAATAGGCTCTGTACCACCAATGGCTT
>PWHA01000247.1 GCA_003554685.1 Halanaerobiaceae bacterium | reverse complement strand
CACAGATGCCACAGGCTGTACACTCATCTGCATCAATTACAAAGGCCATCTACTATCAGCACCTCCCCTGTTAGCTATTATTCCAGATTAATTTTGTGAAGTTTATCATAATACTTCTCTAGTTTTATATTCTATCAAAATAACTGCTTTCCTGCAATCCCAAAATATTTTTGTCTCAGGCTTTCACTGCCGTATTCTTGCCTTAAAGTATAAAGTTTTTCTTTATTGATTATTTTCCAGTTTCAGCTTTGCAAAAAGTCTGGCTATTTCTGCTGTCAGCAGCCCGGAATCTCCATTTTCAGAAATCCCCTGCAACACTAACTCCTCACTGTAAGGAATAATGCCCAGCAGCTCATCATCAGTAAACTTGCGCTTAAGAAACTCCTGTTCTTTCTCACTTCGAACTTTATTGGCGATAAATTTAATAGTTTTAACTCCGCCCTCCCGGGCAAGATTTTCAATTGTGCGGGCTGTCTCGAGACTGACCTGACTGGCTTCACAGATAATCAGCATAATGTCCACCCCGGCTGAGGTCCCTCTGGTTAGATGTTCTATACCCGCTCCCATATCAAGGATAACCGCTTCATCCCGGGAAAAGACCAGGGAGCGCATGATAGAATTTAAAAAGCTGTTCTCCGGACAGTAGCAGCCCGAGCTGGCCTTCTTGATGCCTCCCATTCTGAGAAAACGGATTCCATCCTGAACCAGGGAGTAATCCTCGACCACATCATCAACCTCGGGATTCAAGCTGTAAAAACTGCCCTTTTTCCCGACCTTCTCAGCTATTACATCCTCAAGCTCAACCAGAGGCTTAACCTTCTCTTTAATACCTAAAACCTGAGCTAGATTGGCATCCGGGTCGGCATCAATTGCATATACCTGATAGCCCTGATCTCTTAAATGGCGGGCAATACTGGCTGAAATTGTGGTCTTACCAACTCCACCTTTCCCTGAGACTGCAATTTTCACTTTATCACTTCCCTGTAATATTTTCCAATTATATTATCACTAATTATTATTATATCAGATTTGTCTTCCGGAGAAAACAGTTTCCCGATAATATTACCCGATCCAGCCTGTTAACCTATCATCACATCTTCCTTGGGATAGCGCAGTTTTCTGGTTTTAGGCTGCAGCTCACCCAGAGAAACCACAAAGGTCAGAGGGCCAACTCTACCGGCCAGCATGGTTATTATAATCATAATCCTGCCGATGCTGGAAAGATCAGCGGTAATCCCCGTAGAAAGCCCTACCGTGCCAAAGGCTGAAACCGACTCAAAGAGAACTTCCAGAAATAAAGCCTCTTCTGTCAGACTTAAAACCAATGTGGTTATTATTATTAAGAGCAGAGATATGAAGATAATAGAGACTGCTCTATTCACAATATTATAGCTTAAACGTCTTCTAAATAAAGAAACATCATCATCCCCTCTGACAGCAGAAATTACAAAGCTGGAAAAAACTCCAAAGGTGGTGGTTTTAATTCCTCCCCCGGTGGAACAGGGAGAAGCACCAATAAACATCAAAATTATCAGGAAAAATAGGGTGCTGTTTCTAAGTTCTCCGGTAGGAACTGTATTAAACCCAGCAGTTCTGGGAGTTACCGAAAGGAAAAAAGAGCCTGTCAGCTTCCCCAGTCCTCCAAGATCTCCCAGAGTAGCGCTGTTATTAAACTCAAATCCCAGCACCACCACGGTGCCAGCTATTAGAAGTGCCAGAGTTATAGCAATGACCATCTTGCTATGTAATGAAAATCTTCTTTTCTTTTTTCTGGCATTACGAAAGAGATCCCCGGTAACGGTAAAACCCAGACCGCCTATGATAATCAGACCGGTAAAAATCAAATTTACTCCAATATCTGTAGTAAAACCTTCAAGGCTGTCACCAAAAATATCGAATCCCGCATTGTTAAAGGCCGAAACTGTGTGGAATAATGAATACCAGAGTGCCTGTAAATTCTCCATCTGCTGGCTAAAATTTAAGTACATCAGCAGAACACCCGCTGCTTCAATGCCGATAGTAAAAGTTATAACATATCTAACCAGCCTGACCAGACCGGAATAGCTTAAATGGCCGAGATCCTGCTTGATAAGAGTTCTTTCGCTGAAGGTTATTCTTTTCCCAATCAGCATGAAGGCCAGGGTAGAGAGGGTCATAAATCCCAGTCCGCCAATTTGAATCAAAACCAGAATAGTTACCTGTCCAAAAATTGACCAGTAGGCTGCTGTGTTTACCACTATTAACCCGGTCACGCAGACTGCTGAGGTTGCTGTGAACAATGCCTCGAGAAAGCTGGCAGGCTCACCAGTTTGAGTAGCTGCCGGTAGTGATAAAAATAATGTCCCCAAAAAAATAACCGTCAGATAACCTGTCAATATTATTCGGGGTGGTGTTATTTTCACAGGAAAATCAGAAAAAGGTCCGGTAAAATTCACAATACAACAACTCCCGCTGAAAAATCTATTCTTCCTTCAAGGCCTCAAGGTGTTTATTCTCTCCCACAACTACCAGGATATCTCCCTCCAGAATTTTGTCATTCCCCCCGGGAGCAAGATTGATTTTCTCTCCTCTTTTAATTGCCATAACTGAAACATTAAATTTAGAGCGAAAATCAATGTCCTTAAGTGTCCTGCCGGTCATGGTGGAAGGAGCCAGCAGTTCAATAATGCTGTGTTCATCGGTAAATTCGATGTAATCCAGCAGGTTGGTGGTAATCAAATGTCGGGCTATTCTCTCTCCCATATCCCTTTCCGGAAAAACCACCTGATCTGCCCCCACTTTGCTTAAAATCTTACCATGCACTTCACTGACTGCTTTGGATACCACCTTGGGTACTCCAAGCTCTTTCAGCAGCAGAGTTGTCAGAATACTGGAGTGCATGTCATCACCTATGCTGACAACAGCCACATCGAAATTACCAACTCCCAGTGATTCCAGAATATCTTTACTGGTAGCATCAGCTTCTACAGCATGAGTCACCACATCAGTAATATTTTCCACACAATCTTCACACTTGTCTATGGCCAGAACCTCATTTCCTTTCTCAGCCAGGGCTCTGGCCACGCTGGAACCAAAACGGCCCAGTCCGATTACTACAAACTGCTTCACCGATTACTCCTCCTTCAACTTGAAGAAAATGTCATCATTATATAAATATAGAAGATTTCTTCTCTTTATGCCTTTTAAATCTCCAGATAATTATATAATAAATATCAGACAAATTCAAAAATCAAGTATGATAAAAAAGGTTAAAGGTCATTAAATAAAGGCCGGGTAAAGGCAGCATACCCGGCCTTATAAAACTAATACAATTTGATAACTTTAATTCATCTCCTGAAGATCAGCTGGAAATATCAACTCAGCTTCAGTTTTCTTTTTAATATATTCCAGCTTAAACTTCGGGTTATATTCTTTGAGCACCAGTCCTTTACCGGTAACTTCCATTACTCCCATTTCTGTTACAATTAAATCTACCTCACCTTTACCGCTTAAAGGTAGAGTGCATTCCTTTAAAATTTTTGGTTTATCTTCTTTGATGGTATGTTCTGTTGCCACTATTACTCTCTGAGCACCGGTAATGAGATCCATAGCTCCACCCATTCCTGGAACAAATTTGCCGGGAATCATCCAGTTAGCTATATTTCCTTTCTCGTCTACCTGGAGAGTGCCCAGCACTGTGATATCCAGGTGGCCGCCTCGAACCAGTATAAAGGATTCTGCACTGTTCATGAAGGCTCCACCCTTTTTAATAGTAACCGGTTCTCCCCCGGCATTGATTAGATCTTTATCCTCTTTTCCTGGTTCAGGAGCAGGCCCCAATCCCACAAAGCCATTCTCAGAGTGCAGGGTGATATCAATATCCTCTGGTATATAGTCAACTACCCTGGTAGGTATACCGATACCAAGGTTAACCACATCCCCATCCTGAAGTTCCTGAGCCACTCTTCTGGCAATTATCTCTCTCTTTTCAGTTTTATTCACCATCCCCACCTCCAGCGAAAACCATATCAACATAGACTCCCGGAGTATGGACCCGGGCAGGATCAATCTTTCCCACCTCGACTATCTCCTCAGCCTCCACCAGCACTTTATCAGCGGCTGTCGCCATAATGGGATTAAAATTCCGGGCTGCTTTACGATAGATTAAGTTGCCTTTGCGATCTGCTTTCCAGGCCTTTAGCAGGGCTACATCCGCTCTTAAAGGTAACTCCAGAAGATAATCCTCACCTTTTATCTGCAGGATTTCTTTGCCTTCAGCAATTTTTGTTCCAACTCCAACCGGGGTTAAAACTCCTCCCAGACCAGCACCGCCGGCTCTGATTCTTTCAACTAAAGTACCTTGAGGAATAAGATCCACCTCTAATTCACCATTATTCATCTGCTTTCCGCTGACTGGGTTAGTTCCAATATGAGAAACAATCACTTTATCAACCAGTTTTTCCACCACCAGCCTGCCAATCCCTCGATCGGGATAGCTGGTTTCATTGGCTATTACAGTCAAATTATCTATACCCTTATTTATCATTCCAGTGATAAGTTTCTCCGGTGTGCCGACGGCCAAAAACCCCCCAATCATTACTGTCATTCCCGGCTCAATCTGCTCCACCACTTCAGCAAAAGAAGATTCCTTCAATATTAATCCCCTCCCGGATTAATTTCTAAAGCTTGGCGGGACTATCCTCTGTCTCTTCCATGCTGATCTCCATATCTGTTTCCGACAGTTCAATCTCAGTTCCGTGCTGTCTGACCATCAGTACTGAACAGCCAGCTTCTTCAGCGACCAGATCTGGTATAGATCCAAAAAGAAGATTTTTAAATCTCCACTCTTTGGAAGCGCCAATAATTACCAAATCGTAATCTACTGATCGGGTTATATTTACTATTCCATCAGCCACACTATCTGCTTCCACAGCTTTAATTTCGTAATTCACATCTTCATCAATCACGGGCTTTAATTCCTTATAAGCAGATTCTTTATCCTTCTCAGCATCTGCGCCCGGTTTAATAACTCTTAAAACTGTTACCTGCTGGCCCTTTTCAGCTGCCAGTCTGAAAGCTATCTCAGCTCCGAGATAAGCATGCTCACTGCCGCGGTAAGGCACGAGAATTCTATCAATCTTTTTCAAGCCCTTATATTTTAAGACTCCCACCGGGCAGGAGGCATTCCTAACAACCCTATTGACAAAACTCCTGGCCAGCTTCGAGATATTCATGGAACCATGCCACCCCAGCTGTAAATAATCTATTCTTTCCCTCTCCAAAAGATCCATTAATGTGTTGAATTTATTTCGGGAATACAAAACCCGGGGATTTATTAAAATATTGTGTTTTTCTCCGAACTCTACAGCTACATTCATAATTCTTCTTTGAATATCCCGGGCCTTTTCCATAACTTCACCTTCCTGTTGAATTAAGTTCAAAGGAGCCTGGGATGGTATTTCAAGCATGTTAAGTGCTGTTATCTCTCCTCCAGCTGGAGAGTTTTTTACCAGCTGCCCGGAAAGCGACAGTAATGCTGATTCACCCTCAGGGTTGGCTAAAGGAGCTAAAACATGCATATTATCTGGCAGAGTTCTCACCCCTCTTTCTTTAGCTGGCTGCTGGCCCTTTGGGAGTTCAGGATTGACTTCCTTCGCAGGAGCAGGTTCCTTTTTTCTCAGCAACATTTCAAAGCTGACATCACTAATAGCTGCCTTCAAATCTGCATGGCTTCTAGCCCAGACTAAAAACCAAATAACCCCTAAAGCAATTAAAACTAAAGCAGCTATCTGAGCAAAACTGCTGGCCTGAAATATAACAATCAGAGAGGCAGCAGCAGCAAGAATTTGTAAAAAGGGATAGCCAAAAGCTCTGTAACTGGGGTTATATTCTTCTGGTGGTGCTGTTCTTAATAAAATAACAATTAAATTTATTACTGCATAGTTTATCAACATCAACACACTTGCTGAGGCAGATAAGGCTTCCACATCTGCAGTAACCAGCATAATTAAGGCCAGTAAACCGGTTGCAATAATTGGCCTGTACGGTGTTAAATAATCAGGATGAACTTTATTAAACCAATCAGGGAATATACTATCCCTGCCCATGGCAAAATTAATTCGAGAAGATGCCATTATACTGGCATTTGCCGAAGAGGCAGTAGCCAGCAGGGCGGCAAAGGTTATTGCTGCTGCCCCTAAACCTCCAGCTAATACTCTGGCAACATCAACAACAGGAGTATCCAGTATTATCAGATCACCAAGAGGAATAACCCCTGTCATAACAAGAATAACAGGCACATATATAGCAGTAACAATAGCAACAGATCCCATAATTGCTTTAGGTAAATTTTTGCCAGGTTCTTTGATTTCTTCTGCTACCGAGGCAATTTGTTCAAATCCCAAAAAAGATACAAATATCACTGCAGTGGCAGGCAGAACAGCTCCTGTCCCTTCCGGAAAGAAAGGCTGCCAGAGAGCTCTATCTATGTTAATAAAACCCCAGATTATATAAATAATCAATATTGGCACCAGAATACCAACGATTATATTTTGAGTACGTCCTGTCTCTTTAGCCCCGATATAATTTATATAGGTGAAAAATATTCCTGCCATAATTGCAAGAATTGTTTCATTCACCGGGATAAAAATTGCTAAATATTCTCCAAAACCTAAAAGATAAAAGGCTACTGCAAAGGTAAGGCTGAGCCAGAGTGAGAGTCCAGAAATTGTCCCAACAAAGTTTCCTAAAGAGCGGGAAAGAAAAAAATAGGTTCCTCCACTTTTTGGCATGCCTGTAGCCACCTCAGCAATGCTGCTTGCAGTTACAATGCAGATTAAACCTGCTAAAATATAGGTAAATATTGCTCCCGGACCTACCATTTCTATAGCAAATCTGGGAAGGACAAAAATACCTGCTCCGATCATGGTACCTACTCCAATTGTAAGAGCTTCCTTTAAACCCAAATCTTTAGCAAGTTCTCCGGAAGCTGAAAAATCACTGCTTTTATCTGCTTGGTTAGACATCTTATACCTCCTGAAATATTTGACATTGTTATATCTGTGAATTCACTTACAGCTATAGTTATAATATCATAGATGCTTATTATTTTCATCTATGTATTGCAATACTTTAAAACAAATTTATTTTTTCTCAAGCTATGGAAAATCTGTATAAAATGAGTTATGCAGCTTAAAGGCCAGGAAGCTTCATTCTGATTTTAGTTAGGCACTAACCTTAAATTCTAGACAAGAAATATTATTCCTTCTATTTCTATTTAAGTTTAAGTACATTTTATAAGTTAAACAGTTGTTTCAAGCTTTAGCAGGCCAATCAATAAATGAAAAATATAATCAAAAATAAATTATCTCTGTGCTAAATTAATAATCAAGCAGGAATTACCACCATAAATCAAGAAATATAGTTAGTAAGGTAATCTGGTAAATCTAATACAAATTCCATTTCTGCACTAAATTTAAATAAAAGACTCCAGGTGTTTAATTAATAATTTACCCCTTTGAGGAGTGAAGTACATAATGGCTGACAGCGATAATGAGAAAAATCCCGGTCCTAATTTAAGCAAGAATAAAATACTTGTTTTAACTCTAATTTTTTTGATTTTAAGTGGTGGCATCTATTATCTTTTATTTTTAGTTGATGAAGAAGAAGGATATTTTCAACCGCTGCCTGAGGAAGAAGTATATCTGGAGAATCAAGAATTAGAGGAAGAAGATCCAGATTTAACTCCTTCACCTCCAGTTATTGAAGAGTTGATAACTGAATATGAAGAAATTGAGAGTAGAGATGATATCGAAGCTGCTGTGGAAGCCGGCCT
>PWHA01000154.1 GCA_003554685.1 Halanaerobiaceae bacterium | reverse complement strand
TACCCTCTTCATCAACCACAGAAATGGCATCCTGGGTGGATTTAATGATGGCTTCCAGCATCACCTTGATTTCTTTTAAGTTGGTTATTTCCTCGGCCAGTCTGGTTACTTCGGTTTTATCCCGAAAAACAGCAGC
Organism: Halanaerobiaceae bacterium; assembly: GCA_003554685.1. Lineage (GTDB taxonomy): Bacteria > Bacillota > Halanaerobiia > Halanaerobiales > Halarsenatibacteraceae > T1SED10-84. Next base: position 7,728 of record PWHA01000154.1, on the reverse strand, counting down.
AGCTCCTATAATATCTCCACTTTCGTCTCTGACCGGAACTCGATTGGTTACAATAGTGGTATCATCGACCTGCTGAAAACTGTTTAACTCCGGTTTGCCGCTCTCAATAATCTTATGCAGTCTGGTATTGGGAATCACTTCACGAACATCTCTGCCGAGGATGTTATCCCGTTTTAGGTTTAGAATTTCCTCGGCTGCCCGGTTAAAGAGTTCCACCTTATAATCTGAACTGACTGCTATTAAACCATCATGGGTGGAGTCAATAATGACATCCTTTTTGCGGTTCTCTCTCTTTAATCTTTCAATCTCCGATTGAACTGCAGTTAGATCGATATTTGCTGACATTTTTTCACCCCGAATTTTTGGTCTGCTGGGGAAATTATTTTGGCTATATAAGGTATTAGTTAACCAGTCCTCTTCCTTCCATAATTTTACCACAATCTTAAGACAATATCCAGCAAAAGAAAACTGTCTCCGGGGTATTAAAGTTTAAGGTCACCTGATTAACGGTGGTGAAATTCATGAGTAAATCAGGTCAGGGTGGCCACCATTACAGCCTTTATGGTATGCATCCTGTTTTCTGCCTGGTCAAAGACCCGGGAATATTTGCTTTCAAATACCCGGTCTGTTACTTCCATTTCAGCCAGGCCGTGCTCCTGATATGTTTTTTCACCATTTTCGGTATCCCTGTTGTGATAGGCCGGCAGGCAGTGCAGGAAAATGACCTCTTCTTTGCCGGTATTATCAATCATTTCCTGATTGATCTGATAAGGCTTTAACAGCCGGATCCTTTCAGCAAACTGCTCCTCTTCACCCATGGATACCCAGACATCGGTATAGAGAACATCGGCATTTTTAACACCCTGAACAGGAACATCGCTGAGATTTATTGTGCCCCGGGAAACTTCTGCCAGCTTCCGGGCCTGTTCCACCAGCTCATCTTCCGGCCAGAGTTCTCTCGGAGAACAGATGGTATAGTTTAATCCCAGCAGAGCGCAGCCAATCATCAGAGAATTAGCCATATTATTTCTGCCATCACCGGTATAGACAAAGTTAATTCCTTTGAGATAACCAAAATTTTCCTTGACAGTCATAAGATCGGCCAGTACCTGGGTGGGATGGTATCTGTCCGTCAGACCATTCCAGACCGGAACCCCGGCATGTTCTCCCAGAATTTCCACTGTTTCGTGGGAAAATCCCCGGAACTGAATACCGTCAAAATAGCGCCCCAGCACCCTGGCGGTGTCCTTGACTGTTTCTTTTTTGCCCAGCTGAATATCCCCCTTACCCAGAAATTCCGTCTGGCCTCCTTCATCATTAGCAGCAACTACAAAGGCACAGCGGGTTCTGGTAGAGGGCTTTTCAAAAAGCAGGGCAATATTTTTCCCTGACAGATTATCACCCCTGATGCCCGCTCTTTTTTTTCCTTTCAAATCAGCTGAAAACTCAAGCAGGTATTTAATCTCCTCCCCGGTGAAATCCAGCAGCTTTAAAAAGTTTCTTCCTGAAAGATTTTTTGGCATTGTTTTTACCTCCTGTTGGTGTGGTCTTAAATTTTGATTCTTTCTGATAGTATCTTTCTGATAGTAAAAGGTCGGTTCCTATTATTCAAATTATTGATTGTAATTCCTGAGTTTCAAGTTTCAAAAATAAAAAAATAAAAATTATATTTCAACCGGTTCCCGGAAAAAGGGCATGCTCATACAGCGAGGACCCCCGCGCCCCCGGGCAAGCTCAGAACTGGGTATCAGGTTAATCTCAACACCGGACTCTTCCAGCAGCCTGTTAGTAACATAATTTCTATCGTAGACAATTACCTCTCCCGGAGCTATGGCCAGAGTATTGGAACCATCATTCCACTGCTCCCTGCCGCTGTCGATGGGGTCTCCTCCGGCACAGCGAATTAGCTTGACATCGTAGAGACCGAGATAATTCTGCAAAATTTCCTCCAGAGTAGAGGTTTCCTGATTTATCTTGATATTTTCATCGCCATCCAGATGCAGAGAATATACTTCCAGGGGGCCTTCAATCTCGGCATGGATGGTGAATTTATCAAAATCCACCATGGTAAAAACTGTATCAAGGTGCATGAAAGCTCTTTTCGAAGGGATTTTCAGGGCCAGAATCGTGTCAAAGCCCTGGTCAGAGGTTAAGATTCGGGCAGCAAATTTTTCTATGGCTGCCGGTTCGGTGCGCTGAGAAATGCCAACTGCCAGAATCTCGGGACTTAAAACCAGCTGATCTCCACCTTCCAGGGAACCATCTTCATAGCGGCTGTACCAGCGGGGAATCTCGCGATCTCCATACTCCGGATGGAATTTGAAGATGTACTCGGCAAAAATTGTTTCCCGGTTGCGGGTATCTGTCCGCATTTTATTCAGGCTTAAACCGGTACCAATAATGGAAAAGGGATCCCGGGTAAAATAAAGATTGGGCATGGGATCTAGCAGAAAGGGATAATCCCGGGTAGACCTGTCATGAAGTGAAGAAATCTGATAGCCGGGTATTTCATTTTTCTTAATTCCGGCCATTAATTTAACAACCATCTCCCTGGTGGAAAACTGATCGAGATATTTCATCACCAAAAAGCGGCGTTCTTTATTGCCGATGCCTCCTTCGTCCAGAAACTGCTCCATGAATTCCTGGCGAACTTCGGGCATTTCCAGGGCTTCTGCTGCCAGGTTTTCCAGATATAAAACTTCAATGTCCTTTTCCCGCAGAAGATCGGCAAAGTAATCATGCTCCTTCCTGGCTTTTTCCAGATAAGGAATATCATCAAATAACAGCCTTGCCAGCAGATCAGGAGTAAGTCGTTCGACTTCCAGGCCGAGGCGATGAACCAGTACTTTTTTCAGTTTCCCTATTTCCGAGGTCACCTTCAGAGGTGGAGATGCCAAGGCAAACACTCCCTCATATATTAGTTTCAAGCAGCCCAAACAGATCTGCCCTTATCATATCCAGTCCTATCCATCCGGCTTCTGACATTACTAACAACCTTTGTGGTTAATATATTTTTAGTATATTATTTTATTTTTTCCCTGTCAAGACAGGCTCTCAGACCGGCCGCTTAAAGCAGATAATCTTCAATTCTGGCCCGCAACCTGGTCAGATTGGGGCCAAATTCCCGGTCCATTTCCCGGGAAAATTTATCATATATTTCAGCAATATATATATCATGGGAAATAAAACTTTGAGCCATCAGCATGAAGGCCTGATTCTGGGTCCAGATTCCTTCAGTCCCCTCTGCAGAGAAGGAGCCAAAAAAACAGTCATTTTTATCAGCCAGAACCGTCAGCCAGCGCCCCTGGCTGGAAGTATATTCCTGCAGCCTTTCCAGCCGGTGATAATATACTCTGCCGGGAAGGTCCCTCTCTTCACCATAATATATAATTATTATTTTTACCCCCCTTTTCCCGGCAGCTTTCAGTTCTGAACCAATTTCCTGATATTCCTGCTCCCAGATTTCCAGAACTATCTTCTCTTCAGCCTGCTCAATAATATCTCGAACCTTTTCCAGACAGCTGTCAAATCCATCAAAATGCCACATATAATCAATATCAGTTCCCCGGCTGATCTTCTTAAGCTCCTTTTCCAGGGTGTTCAGGCTTTTTTCCATTTTATTGCGATAACGCTGGATAAATTCCTTCAAAGGTAAAGGAGAATAACGAACAGGATTTTCCCCCTGGGCTATTATAATTCCCTCTTCAACCAGATTATTAACGGTCTCATATATTTTTGACTGGGGGACTCCGGACCTTTTACTGACTTCATAGGCACTGATATCATCATCCTCCAGCAGGGTAATATAGGCTTTAGCTTCATATTTGGTGAAGCCAAATTCAGCCATTTTATCTATTATCAGCTTTTCTTTTTTTGCTGTCATTCCTGTCTCCTCCCTGCGTAAAAAACTCCACTCCCGGCCGGGAGTGGAGAATTTCTGCTATTAATAATGATTTTATCTATTTTCTTAATAGTTTTTTTATTTAAACTCCAGCCGTAGACGGTCGGCTATCTTAGCAATAAATTGGGAATTGGTGGGCTTACCGCTGGAACTTGTCAGGGTATTGCCGAAATAATTTCTGATCTCTTTCTGCTCTCCCTTCTCCCAGGCTACATCGATAGCATGTCTGATAGCCCTTTCCACCCTGCTGGGGGTGGTATCAAAGTTCTCAGCAACAGTGGGATACAGCTTTTTTGTCACTGCCCCCATCATATTAATATCTTCAAATACCAGTTTAATGGCCTCTCGCAGATAAAGATAACCCTTTATATGAGCTGGAATACCAAGTTTATGGAGAACTTTAGAAATTCTAACCTCAATATGCTGTTCTTTCTCTTTTTCGCTGCCCTCCAGATCGATTTCTTTGGGTACAGTTTTTCCATCTTCGGTGATGAAAAGCCTGGTAATTCTCTCGGCCAGTTTATCCAGATCAAAAGGTTTCATTATGTAATAATCTGCTCCCAGTTCACTGACCTGCTTGATTATTTTTTCCTGGCCAAAGGCAGTTAAAACAATTATTTTCATCTCAGGATTGATTTTATCCTGTTTCAGCATTTTCAACACTTCAACCCCATCCTGTCCTGGCATGACAAGATCCAGAATCAGAGCATCCGGCTGTTCCTCTTCTACCAGCTTCAGCCCATCTTCAGCCTGGTTGGCAATTCCTGCCAAAGAAAATTTACTATGATTAGCAAAAAATTCCTCCATTATCTCACAAAATTCTTTGTCATCATCAATTACAGCAAGTTCAATCTCTTCTCTCACTTTTTCTCCGCCCCCTCAAATTAATTATTTTTGTCTCAAAAAAGCCAGGATCTCTTTAGAGGAAACCCAGTGGATGTTTTATTATATATTATTAATTGATTGATTAAATAAAATTAAATTATGTAAATAAAATTAAAAAATATTCTGAACTTCTAAATTTTTATCTAACTCCGGAAAATTATCTTTATCTAACAACGTCAAATTATCCCGGTATTTTTCAGTACACCCGTTATTATTAAATATTCTGTATCATTTATGTAATTCCTGCAGATTTCACATTTTTAATTTGATTTTTTCAGCCCGGGACAGCATTTCATCGGCATGTTTTAAACCCGCTGCGGTCTTATTATCACCTCCGACCATCCTGGCAATTTCCTGCTTGCGCTCCTCTTCTGAAAGCCGGGTTATTCTGGTTTGAACTTCATTTTCTCCGGGAATAATTTTTTCAATATAAAAATGCCTGTCAGCCATGCTGGCAATCTGGGGAAGGTGAGTTATGCAGAGAACCTGGCGCTGGATGCTGATTTTAAAAAGTCGATTGGCCATCTGCAGCGCTGTCTCTCCCCCCACTCCTGAGTCTACCTCGTCAAAAATAAGAGTCTGCACCCGGTCAAATCCAGCAATAATGGTCTTAAAGGCCAGCATTATTCGGGAAACTTCTCCTCCGGAAGCTATTCGCCTCAGCTTTTTCAGTTCCATTCCGGGATTGGTAGAAAAGAGAAATTCTACCCGGTCCTGCCCCCGGGAGGTAAGCTTTTTTTCCTCTGAAAAATCTACCTGAAAGCGGGCTTCGCTCATGGCCAGTTCCTTTAGCTCCTGAATCAGCTTATTTTCCAGCCACCGGGCAGTTTCTTTCCGGTATTCAGTCAGCCGGTCGGCAATTTCCTGACATTCTTTCAGGGTTTTTTGATAGTCTGCTTCCACCTTTGCCAGCCTATCTTCCAGTCCTTCCAGTTCTTCCTTCTCCTGACGTATTTCCTGCTGATAAGATAATATCTCAGCTATACTCTCACCGTATTTCCGCCGCAAATTATTGATAAGATCCAGCCTCTGACGCAGCTGCTCGGCTCGACTTTGATCAAAATCCTGATTTTCATAATAACTGCGCAGCCGGAATCCAAGATCTTGCAAAGAGGAGAATATCTCATCGGCCAGTTTCGTCATTTCCTTGAGATCTTCATCATAATCTGCCACCGACTGCAGGTCATCCTTAATCCTGCCCAGCTGATTCAGGAGGGAGTTTTCATTATAATCATCCCCATTGATGAGGTCACTGGCCCGGCCCGCAGCAGCAGAGATTTCTTCCAGGTTATCAAGCTTTTTCAGCTCACGGGTTAACTCTTCCAGCTCCCCGGGTTGAGGGTCGGCTTCAGAAATTTCTTTAAGCTGGTAATCTATAATGTCCAGCCGGCGGGCTCTTTCACCCTTTTTCTTTTCCAGCTCTGCTTTCTGCTGCTGGAGCTTTTCCAGTTTTGCATAGCCAGCCTCCATTCTGGTAAGTAACTCCCGTCCTTCTTCCGGCAGGAGCTCATCCAGAATGTCTAAATGATAGGAACTTTTGAGTAAATTTTGATATTCATGCTGTCCATGGATATCAACAAGATAGCCTGCAATCTCTCTGATTAATTTCAGGGGTACCAGCTGGCCGTTAACCCGGCAGCGATTTCTGCCGCTTCTTCTAATTTCCCGGGCCAGAATTAAAGATTCAGGATCTGATTCTATCCCGGCCTGCTGCAAAATTTTATCTATATCCCCGGATTGGGAGAGAAAATAACTGGCCTCGATATAGGCAGCTTCCTTGCCATCCTTGATAACTTCCCGGGAGGCCCGGGAGCCAAAGAGCATCTCCAGGGCTCCAATAATAATTGATTTTCCTGCTCCGGTTTCACCGGTCAGGATGTTCAAACCCTGAGAAAAGGAAAGGGATAATTTATCTATAATGGCGAAATTCTTTACCTGCAAATCTCCCAGCATTGCCTTACCCCCTGGTTTTGCAAAGATTGTTAATTTTTTTACATTCGAACCAGCCTGATTTTGGCTTGAATGTTCCTCAGTTTACAGGTTCTAATAAATTCAACTTAATGGTTCTTGATTTAACAGCTCTTAATTTAACAGCTCCTTGAAACCCTGGAAAACCTCCTCCACCCTGTCAGAGGGCTTTACAACCACCATTACTGTGTTATCACCGGCTATTGTGCCCAGCACATTATTCCAGCTGTAATTATCCAGGGTAGCGGCAACCCCTCCTGCTGTACCCTGTACGGTTTTAATCACAATAATATTCTGGCTGTAATCCATGTCTGTAACAAAATCCTGAAACATCTTCTGCAGCCAGCCCTCCACATCAGACTGACTTCGGCGGCTGGGTAAAGAGTACTTATACTCTCCCTCCCCATCAGGGACTTTAATCAGGCCCAGATTCTTGATATCACGGGAAATGGTGGCCTGGGTAACTTCAATCCCTTCTTCATGTAGACGGGCTACCAGCTCCTCCTGGGTGGCTATATCCTCATTTTTTATCAAACTTAAAATCTTTAAATGACGCTTGCTTTTCATAGACTTACCTCCTGAATTTTAAGGCTGAAGTAACTATAACATATCAACCTTCATCTTCTCCCGCAGGATCTGATAGAAATCTCGCCCGGGGAAGCGGACCAGAGAAACTTCCTGGCTGGATTTTCTGATCTTAATCTGATCTCCATTCTGTAATTCCAGAATAGATCTGCCATCGGTAGAGAGATGCATCTTTTTTCCGGGTATCTTAAGGTTTACGCTCACCTCATCGTTATCGCCAATTACCATCGGACGCATGAAAAGATTGTGAGGGCAGATAGGAGTTATCAGCATAACTTTCAGCCTGGGATGAACAATAGGACCTCCAGCAGAAAGAGAATAGGCGGTAGATCCGGTTGGTGTTGCTACCAGCAGGCCATCTCCCTGGTAATTGCTGATAAACTTGCCGT
>PWHA01000210.1 GCA_003554685.1 Halanaerobiaceae bacterium | reverse complement strand
TGCAGTAGCGGTAAAACACTGACCGGCAGCTTCAAAGGTAGTTCTGATATTTTGATCTTGATAAACAAATTCTGCTTTGCCCTGAGGAGAATATCTGCCACCCCCCAGACCTTCCAGCTCAGCCCCCGGGGTAAAGGAACGAAGATGACAGCCGCCTCTGCTGGCAGTAGCATAAGCCAGTCCCATTCCCCATAAACTTCGGGGATCATAAGCCGGCAGTTCAACTCCTTTAACCTGCATGGCTATATCGTCAACTCCCAGTTCCCGGGCCGTATTCAGAGCTCCATCCGCCAGCTGGTTGCCAAAACCCTGTCGATGGGCAATATCCCTGATCAGCCTCATGATGGCCTCATCGTCACCCCACTCCAGAGGGTAGTCAATTCTATCATCCAGCAGGCCTCGTTCGTAGCATTCCATGGCAAAGCCTGTAACATTTCCTGCCGAAATTGTATCCAGACCCAGTTCGTTACAGAGCCGGTTGGCTTCAATTATTACCGGAAATTTGTTGTTGTCACACTGGGGACCAAAGGACCAGATAGTTTCCCACTCAACCGCGGTAGAGCTTCCGGCATATTTGCCCTCCCGGGCAATAACTTTCTTTTCACAGACTATCGGACACCTTTCACAGGCTCTATCTTCCAGAAGGTATTTATCTCTAATATTATAATGATAAAACTCTTCCGGATTATTGGTAAACTGTGCCTCCTGAAAATTCCTGGTTGGCATGGCACCATTGTCATTTATCATCTTAAACATATGATGGGTGCCGTAATATCTCCTGGTTTCACTGGTAAATTCTGTTTCCCTGATTTTTTGATAAAATTCTTTTCTTAGCTCTGTGAACTTCTCTGGCTCGGCCGGTTCCAGCCATCTTGTAGAATTGTCTTCCAGCGGCAGCACACCAACTGCTTTGAGATTTTTTGAACCCATAACTGCTCCGATCCCGGTTCTGCCGACGGTCCGCCTTTCAACCCTGACAGCAGCAAAGTTGACTTTATTCTCTCCAGCCGGACCGATTACAGCCAGCTGACTGCCGCAGAAACGTTCTTTAATTTCTTTTTCTGCCTCAGTAACCGGAAGTCCCCAGAGATTTTTTGCCGGAAAAAATTTTGCTCCTTCGCTGTCTATCATAAGGTAAGCAGGATCCTGACACACCCCCTCCAGAATTATTCCGTCAAAACCATGGCTTTTGAGATAGGATGCAAATCTGCCCCCGGAAGTGCTGCCCTCTCCGTAAAAACCATTGGCCGGGGAGGTGGAAACCCAGGTATGCTTGGGAGCAGCAGGGACCTGTGTACCATTTAAAAGACCGGTCATGACAAAAATCTTGCTTTCGGGGCTTAAGGGGTTTGTTCCCGCTTCAACTTCATCATAAAAGTACTTCACGCCCATTCCCCGGGATCCAAGATAGTTGCGGTAATACTCTTCAGGAACTTCTTCCATTTGAGAGGTCTTTTTCTCCAGATTAATTCTTAGAATTTTGCCGTTTACCCCTCCAGGCACTGCTATCACCTCGGTTATAAATTAATTTTCTTAATATTTAGTATCTGTTCTGACATAATTGTTCTATATGGTGCTAAAATGGTGCTAAATCTATTTCTCTGTATATTTTGCCGGGAATTAACTCATAATTTTTTACAATTCTCAAAGCCGATTATTCAGCCTATTACTACCCGGCTGGAATTGCTTTACTCCACTCTAACCTTTTCCCAGTCCTGTAAAAATTGTTCCAGACCCTTGTCAGTTTGAGGATGGTCCATCAGCATTTCAAATATGCCCATTCTCATGGTGCAGATATCTGCCCCTGCCAGGGCCGACTCAAGCACATGGGTTGGATGTCTTAGAGCTGCCACAATAATTTCTGTGGCAAAACCATAATTGTCATAAATGGTCTTAATCTGGGCAACTAAATCCATGCCAACCTGGCCAACATTATCGAGTCTGCCTACAAAGGGGCTTACATAATCTGCGCCGGCTTTGGCAGCCAGTAGAGCCTGAGCGGCATTAAAATTCAGAGTGGCATTGGTTCTAATGCCCTCCTTGCTCATCAGACCAATTGCCTTGATTCCCTCCTTGATCAGGGGAACCTTGACCACGACATTGTCTCCCAGCTGATTGACCTCTCTGGCCTCCTCCAGCATTCCCTGGGCTTCAAGACTGGTCACCTCAACACTGACCGGTCCATCAACCAGTTCACAGATTTCTTTGACTACTTCCTTAAAAGGTCTTCCGCTATTAGCAATATGAGTAGGGTTGGTGGTTACTCCGTCTACTACCCCCCAGTCCAGTCCTCTTTTAATATCATCAACTTCTGCGGTATCGAGAAATATTTTCATAGTATTAAACCTCCTGAATTTTGTAAATTATTAATTGATCTTTTTTGCATCCATTTCAGGCTACTTATGCCCTTTTTCTTTTACTGGCCTTTCTCTTTTATTACCTCGGCTATTATACTGCTGGCTTTTGGTATAACAGCGACCCTGGGTTTTTGGGCAGCTCCATCTATTCCGGTTTCTTTAACTGCCCTAACCGCTCCGGATATGCTGTTATATATTTTAAAGGGTAATTCCTGCTGCAGAACAGGGTCTAAGTCCGGCGAAACCAGCAGCAGCTTATAATCTTTTAAAAATTTAGCGTATAAATAGGCTTTGTGGGGGCCTACCTGAAACTCTGAAGCAGTGAAGTCATTGATCAGGCACTGCGGGGTGTCTGCCTGAGAAATTAGTTTCTGAAAGCCCCTGTCGCCGAAGCCCTCCCGACATTGGGCAACCAGTATAACCGTTCCTCCTTTTTTTAAGAGCGGTCTGATAGGCTCAAGTGCTTTTTGAGCCTGATAGAGATCAATATCCTTGGGGTAGCCGCCAGGAGAAATAATTGCAACCTCAAACTTTCTGTTAGTTTTAAGTTTCACCCTATCCATAATAATCTCTCTACCTGCCGCATGGGTCATGGTAATATCTCCAGCCAGAATCTGAGAGACCCTGTTTTTTTCATCAAGGATAACATTCAGGGAAAAATGAACCTCAAGATGTTCCAGCACCTCTTCAATATCCTGACGCAGAGGGTTGTTGTCATATTCACCGGGCCGGGCTCTGTCATCTTCCAGCAGCCTATGATTGGCACAGATCGTCTCTGAGCCTCCCAGACCGATGGTAATTGATTTACAGCCTCCCGCAAAACCGGCAAATTGATGAACATCAATCAGTCCGGTGGTTATGCGGTAATCTGCCGAAAGAAAATCTCTGTTAATCAGCAGAGGTGTTCCCCGGGATGTTGTCCCCAGCTTTTTCAAATTAGCAGAGTCCCTGGCGTCATGACAGTCAAAATTATATCTCTCCACCAGCTTTTTTCCAGCTAAGCGGATTAGATCTCTGCGCTTAAGTTTCCTGTGCAGGCCGGCAGCAACTAGAATCTTAATATTTTCTCGACTGACTCCTCGATCTTCTAATTCCGGAAGCAAAACCGAAAGCAGGGCAGTATTGGGAACAGGTCTGGTTAAGTCACTGATAACCACCGCAACACTGTCTTTAGAGGTAAAGTCAGATTTCAGGCCAGTACCCAGAGGGTTATGCAGGGCGGTTTTGATTTTGCTTCTAATATCATGTCTGGCAGAGATCTCTTGAGCAGTGAAATCAGTCTCAAACAACTCCACTTCCCAGCTGGATGGCAGGGTAAAGCTAAGCTCTCCTTCTCCATAGGGAAGTTTATACACTGGGAGCCTCCCGGGCTATGGCCATACCGGTCTGCTCGCCCAGCACCTCGCACTTGGTTAATTTGCCAGAACAGGTTGCCAGAACCTCCTGATAGATACGCTCACCAGCCTCATTCAGAGAAAGACCACTGGCAAAAACATCAGTAATATCAATATCAATGGTGTCTCTCATTAACTCCAGTGATTGTTCATTTGCTGTAACTTTAAGGGTAGGCATCAACGGATGAGATATGGTGTGACCTCCACCTGTGGTAAAAACCAGCACCTGTGCCCCTCCAGCAGCTATGCCCGTAATTGATTCTCCCCCATGACCGGGAGTATCCATAATATATAAACCTGAATCGGACGGGGGTTCTTGAGCCCAGTCCAAAACGCCCTGGATAGGCTGAGAGCCACTTTTCTTTATGGCGCCCAGAGATTTCTCTTCCAGAGTTGACAGACCACCAGCCATATTATCACCGGTGGGTTGAGAGCCCCTGATATCCTCACCTTCAGCCAGTATCTCCTCTTCCATATTATTAACAATTCTGTAGATCTCCTGGGCTACCTTCTGATTAACAGCTCTTTCAGCCAGTACATCCTCACCGCCAATAAACTCTGTAGTTTCAGCGATTATTGATCTCCCCCCCAGGTCGATTAACCTATCTGAACATTTGCCCAGAGCTGGATTGGGAGCCAAGCCCGAGGTGGTATCTGAAGTGCCGCAGTTTAAACCCAGAAGCAGTTTATCAACCGCAACTTTCTCCCGCTGCTGAGTGCTGATTTTTCGGGCAAAATCTAAAGCATAGCGGAAGGTTTTAGTAGTGGCTTCCAGTGTACCCCCACAATCATGAATGTTTACAGTAGCCACCGGTTTGCCAGTTTTGGCTATCTCTTCAGCAATCTGTGAAGCAGTACAGCCCTCCTCCTTATAATGTTCGACTACAATAACAGCTCCAGCATTAGGGTTTTTGCCAAAACCAACCAGAGTATTAAAGGTCTTGCGTAAATCTCCTCTAGTCTGACACCTGCCCAGAGGATGGGTAATTCCAACGGCATTAGGTACGGTTCCAGCCACTCTGTTTACCACTTCATTAGCGTATATGGTTCCGGAAAGAACTAAAAGATAATTTCTTACTCCCACCTGTTCATTATCCCTGACAAATCCGTAAAAAGACTCCATGATTATCTGTCACTCCCTGTATAAAAATTTATCACTTCAACTATCATTTAAGCTATTTCTTCTGATTATAAAGTTTCACCCGTTACACTTTTGCTTATTTTAATTTGAAAATAAGTTTCTTTGCTCGATGACAGTAATAAAGCTGTAACTTCTTTGCAACTCTTTAAAATAAAACAACTAGATCCTTTACTCTACCTGGTCGGCAACAAGGTCTCCTCTGGCACGGATGGCCTCTACATTATGAGTATGAATATGTTCTCCCTGAGCAATATCCCGGCTGGCTTTACCAATAGGCATTCCATATTTCATGATTTTTTCACCCCGGCTTATCTTTCTAACAGCAAACTTATGACCGTAGCTGATGTCATCCTGAAGCTGAACAGTTTTATTTTCAGGTTTTTCCAGCTGAACCTCAGCGCCTGCTTTAAGCTCATCAGTTATCACTGTTGCCACATTGTCCTTTTCATCAATGACAAATACTCTCCGGCTCATTTTTATTCCTCCTTGTTTAGATGACTGAACTAAGATAGCTGATTTAATCTTTTAAAAACTGTTTAATTGTTACTCTTTTTTTTCTCGAGAATTTCCTGCTCAACATCATCCAGGTGTTTGTGCATGTTTTTCCGAGCTTTATCGGGATCCCTGTTTTTGACAGCCAGAAAAATTTTGCGGTGATCCTTTAAAGATTGCTCGATTCTGTCCGGAATTTCAATGGTATGGCCGTAAATCTCATCAATTAACTCATTTAAACTATTGGTAATTGTGATTAAAACCGGATTACCAGCCATGGCAAAAATTAAAATATGGAATTTATTATTATGTCTCCTGATATCCTCCCTGTTTATATCATCTTCTGCCAGAAGAGCCTCAAATCTTTCTATCTCATTTTCCATCGCCACAATTTCTTCAGGATTTGCCCTAAATGCAGCCCAGGCTGCTGCCTGAGTCTCTAGAGTTTTTCTGATTTCAAACAAATTTTTTAAGGAATCATTCTTATTGAAGAAGAAAGGAGTTAAGTGATCAATTAAATTCTGCTCAATATCTTCAGAAATATATATGCCCTGACCATGCTGAATATCAACCAGACCCAGAACATGAAGAGTTTTCATCGCCTCCCGCACAGTAGCCCGGGAAACATTGAATTCCTCAGAAAGTTCCCTATCAGCAGGTAATTTCTGACCTGGCTTCAGCTCACCTGAAGATATTTTATTTCTAATTTGATTAACTATAATTTCATATAGTCTTGTACTTTTATTTTCATTTACGGCTTTAAACATTTTCAACCCCCGCTATTTTTTAGCTTCTGTTAAGCCCATGATATTTTGTTTTACAATTTTCTTTATTTTTTAGAGGTCTATTTGAATTCCCGGTGAAATTTGAAATTTATATGTTCTGCTATTCTTTTAAACCTGTGTTATTCTTTAAAACCTTTGCTATCAAAATATCAGAAAATTGATCAGCAAACTTGCTGCCGCCATAAAAATTGCTACACTCAAACCTGTTATCAGGGGGGCAAAGCCAATCCGTCTGATGTTTCTTATTTCCACCTGCAGACCTATGCCGGAAAGGGCCAGTAGAATTAAAAAACCTGCCAGCGAATCAAGATTTTCCGCCAGTACTGAAGGTATTAAGCCCAGACTGTTGACGGCTGCCAGAAAGAGAAAACCTAAAATAAAGGTAGGGAAGATTTTAACCAAATCTGGCCGAGAATTTTCCTTTGGCTCAGTAGAGTCAGTCTCTGAAGAGTTATTATTGTTATATAATAATCCAACCAGAAGAATTATTGGAACCATCAAAACATTTCTGGTCAGTTTGATTAGGGTGGCCACTCTTCCCGCTGCATCACTGTAGATAAAACCGGCAGCTACCACCTGAGAAGTATCGTTAATGGCTGTTCCTGCCCAGGCTCCAAAGACATTATCGGATAGAGCCAGCAGACCACCAATCAGCGGGTAGAGAAAAACTGCTATGACTCCAAAAATTGGCACAATACCAACTGCCAAAAATATATCCTCCTCTTCTGCTTCAATTATTGGAGCAGAAGTTACTACCGCTGTGTTGCCGCAGATAGAAAGACCTGCCGCTATTAATAATTTCTGTTTAAAATTAATGCCCAGCAAACTACCCAGCAAAAAGGTTAGACCAAATGCTCCAGATATTATTAAAACAACAACCAGCAGTCCCCTGCCTCCAATGGCAAGCATCTCCTGAAAACTGATTCCCGCTCCCAGCAAGATTATTGCCAGCTTTAAAATTTTTTTCAAGCCAAGTTCAATTCCGGGCCCGAATTTATCTTTATCAATATTGAAAATATTATTTATTAAAATGCCAAGAAGCACAGCTATAAATACACTTCCTATGTACTCCGGCAATAGCATTGCTGCTAAGGTAGCCAGAGCACTTATTGCAACCAGCATAGCCAGTCCGGGTAAGTATTTTTCCGTTTTCATGGATTAATCGGCTCCTCAATCTATGTGATTATATTCTTTAAATTCAGGTTAAAAAATCAATCAGTTATATGTGGTCAGACCACATACCACTTAGGTTAAAAAAATAGAAATTTTTCAGTCTCTATTTTCAGTCTCTATATGTTTTGTGTATAATTTTTGCCTCTCAACAGAAGGTTAACATAAAAAAAAATTTCTGTCAAGAAAATTTCAGAAAAATTAATTAAATATTCTTTGCAAGGTTTGTTTGACTGTTTTTCTTTAAGTTTTACTCTATTTTCTAGAGATAGGCATAATGACTGCAAGTGAATTAAATGCTTTCAAATAAAAGTGTAGAAAAAACAGGTATTGAGTTTTTATACTTTTTCCTGGACTTTTGCGATATTCTTCATATTCTCGAGAATAGATTCTCTGCAGACTCTATGAAGATAATCTCAAGCAGGTTCATAGAACAAATAAGCAAAATCAAAAATTAATTTCGCAAAAGCAGCCGAAAATCCGCTTTACGTCTCAGAACCTCTGTGTGCTCTGTCTCTCTTCTATGAATTTTCTGTTATTTCCATTCCAGTAATTTTCGTTTTTTCACAAAC
>PWHA01000172.1 GCA_003554685.1 Halanaerobiaceae bacterium | reverse complement strand
CCAGAGTGGTAGGAAAATCCTCAAAGAAGGTGCGGAAGAGAAAGACACCGAAGGATCCGATCAGGGCTGAAGGTACAATCAAAGGAAGATAGGTGTTGTACCAGCCCAGATTCAGCATCAGAAGAAATTCTGGAATGATGGTATTTTCCTGGGGCATCATCATGGTGGCCAGCACCAGGGCAAAGAGAAACTCCTTCCCGGGAAACTTCATCCGGGCAAAGGCAAAACCTCCCAGACTGCAGGTAAAGATCTGCCCCAGAGTTGCCAGCCCGGCAACCAGAGTGGAGTTCAGAAGAAATCTGATAAAATTATAATCCTGAAGAACGGCCACATAATTATCCCACATCCCGGGCTCGAATAAATTATCGGGTATGAACTGGGGAGTTAAGGAAAACACCTCTCCATGGGCTTTAAAGGAGGTGGCCAGCATCCAGAGAAAGGGAAAAATTGTGGTAAAGGAGACGAGCAAAAATATTAATATAATCAGGATCTTTTTGGGATTAAGTAAATTTTTCAAAACCCTTACCCCCTTACAGCTATAGGTTTAAGGCTATAATTTATCGGCAGTAACCCAGTGCTTTTTGGCTTTAAAATTGATATAGGATACCACTGCCACAATCACAAAGAGAATCGTTGCCAGAGCTGAGGCATAACCCATCCGAAAATGCATAAAGCCGTTGGTGTAAATATGAAAAATTAAGGTTGAAGAAGCATAATTGGGCCCACCCTGAGTCATGGCAAAAGTTATATCAAAGGTTTTTAAGGACATGATGAGCGAAATTATCAGCACAAAGAAAGTTGTCGGAGAAAGGAGCGGCAGGGTGATGTGCTTGAACATCTGCCAGCGGCTGCCGCCGTCAACCAGTGCTGCTTCGTAGTACACCGGTGGAATATTCTGAAGTCCGGCCAGAAAAATTATCATATAATAGCCTGCCATCTTCCAGATATAAACCCCTACCAGGGCAAAAATCACCAGGCTTTCACTGCCCAGAAAGTTGGGCATATTCAAGCCGGTCAGGGAATTTAAAACACTTTGAATTATGCCAAAGCGGGGACTCAGCATCCAGCTCCAGACAACTGCCACTGCCACCGTGGAAGAGACAACCGGCAGATAAAATAATCCTCGAAAAAAGGTAATGCCTCTCATTTTCCGATTGACCAGCAGAGCCAGAGCAAGTCCGAAAATCATTACCCCGGGGATAAAGATTCCACTGAAAATTAAAGTGTTTCTAAAGACGAGCCAGAATATATCGGAATTAAACATGTGCAGATAATTCCCCAGACCTACCCACTCCGGTGGACTGAAAATTCTCCAGCGGGTCAAACTGGCAAAAAAGACAGCAATGATGGGCCCCAGCCTGAAGATAATCAGTCCCAGAATAGTAGGCAGGAGGAAAAGCCAGGGTACATGCTTTTTATACCGCATTGAACCACCTCAATTTGGATAGAATAAATTGATAAGACCGGAATAATAAAAAGCCGGATTAATAAAGGCGGATTATAAAGCCGAATTAAAAATCAAGAGCTAAATCAGAGACAATAATTTTAGGACAGCAATCTGGCAGATCGGGATTATAATTGCCAGAAAATTCATTGAAGAGAGACAGAGGACACAAAGGTTCTGAGACGTAAACCAGATTTTCAGCGGCGGATAAAAAGCCCGGGGCGGGGCGGACAGGCCAAAGCCAGCTCCTTAAAAAGTCTTTAAGCTGATGGCCTGAGCCGATAACTGTACAGTCATAAAAGGGATCCGACTTGAACTGGCAGTCAAGCTGCTGCTTGAAACATTTTTGCTAGAAACATTTCTGATTGAAGCATTTAAGCTTGAAGCATTTCTGCTTGAAACATATATGCTTGAAGCATTTAAGCTTAAAGCATTTCTGCTTGAAACATTTATGCTTGAAGCATTTAAGCTTAAAGCATTTCTGCTTGAAACATATATGATTGAAACATTTCTAGAAACGATGCTCAAGCAGGTGAAGCTGTGATTTCTCCAGTGTCAGGCCCCTCCACCCCTCCCCGGGTGATTTTTATCTATCATCACTAGTTTGCTTTAGCTAATCTCTTGTCTGATATTTCACCTTATTTTTTAGCGGATCTCTCACCTTAACTCTAATCTGAACCTGAACTCTTACCTAACCTCGGAGTTTCAGTCATAATAGCGGGAGAGCACGTCATTGCTGTGTTCGGTAAATCTTTCAATTGCTTCCTCCAGGGTCTGATCGCCGTTGGCCACCCGGTTTAATTCGCCTTCCATGCCGGCACCTTCAACATAACCACGCCATTCGCCCCATCCCTGGGTGAAGGTATTTCTTGTTTCCATTTCGCCCAGTTCCAGGATAATCTCCAGATTACCGGGAGATTTATCGGGCTGCAGCCATTCTTCAGTCTCAGCCAGAGGCTGATAAATGGGAACTTTGCCGGCCATATAGCTATCCAGAGGCCGATCTTCACTTACCAGAAATTCCAGGAAGTCCATAGACTCTTCCACTTTCTCAGTATCAGCTGAAATCGCAATGGAGTCAGGCCAGACATAGGAGTAATAACCCTTGTCCTCAGCCGAGGGTCCGGCAGGAACCTTGGCAATACCCCAGTCAAATTCACCATCTACTACACTGCGGACTTCCTCGACCATCCAGGAGCCGTCAACCCACATAGCTGCCTGCTGCAGAGGGAAGACATCCTGCTGTCTGATACCCTCCATCATAGCCGGTTCGGGTGAAACACCATGCTCATTGGCAAGCTCATCTAAAAACTGCAGCGCTTCCCGGGCGGCAGAGTCAAGCTCCACTCTGGTCCGGTCCTCATTTAAAACCTGTCCACCGTTGGCATAGATCCAGGGTTCAACATGGGTGTAACGGCCGTACCACCAAAAACCATATGATTCAGGAGGATTATTGAGGGCAATGGCAGCCTCAGTAAAATCATCCCAGGTCCAGTCATCGTCGGGATAATCAACTCCAGCAGCATCAAACATATCCTTATTATAATACAAAACCGGAGTTACCCATGCATAGGGCATAGCATGGAGCTCGCCATCTTCATCAGGATATCTGACGGCCGTGAAAACCTCGGTGAAATATTCATCTTCAGTAATATTTTCTGCCACAAAGTCTTCCAGACTCAGCAGACGACCCTCTTCTGCCCATTCTTCCAGATACCCGGTTGACATGTTAAAAACATCCGGCAGCTGTTCAGCAGCAGCCATGGAAGCCAGGTTAGGCCAGTAATTTTCAGGATTCATGGCGGTAAAATCGATCTCTATCCCGGGGTTCTCTTCCTCGTAGAGAGAGATCAGCTCCAGCTCAGCATCCTGAAATTCCGGATCCCACATGAAGTACCTTAAGGTCAGAGATTCAGCAAAAACAGGAACAGCAGCCACCATCAGGCAGATTGCCAGAACCGTTAAAACCAGTAAACTTTTCTTCAAATTATTTTCCCCCTTTAATTGTGATTGAATTTAATCTTTGACTATATTCTGAAAAACCCATTTTCCTTGTGTTTCTCCAGCCAAAAGTTTAAGTACTATTCATGTTGCAATCAGAAGGATTAAGTGCTGTTTGAGATGCTAATAATTATTGATTGAGAAGCCCTACCACCGGCACCATGCGTTCTCCGGCAAAGCCCTCGTTGTGCTCACAGCCCATCAAACCAGCAGATTTAATTAAAGGTTGACCATGATAAATTATATTTGTGGAACCACCTCCATCCAGATTGATTGCCCTCTGATAGCCTCTGCTGACAGCCAGATCAGCCAGCTCTTTCAGCGTTGCACCTGAGGAGCAGTCTTCTTCCCCATTTTTTACCGCCAGAGAAACTCCTTCCACCCCCAGCAGGCCCAGGTTGCCATTATCCTTAACCCCCAGCAGCAGACGGGCAGCCCTGGTCCTGTCAACATCGGCGGCATAATCGGTAGGCACCACTCCGCAGTCTCCGGGCTGGCCTACTGCCTCAGCCGAGAAGAACTCCTCCTCCTCCAGCGATTCTGGCCTGAGCACCCTGCGGCCCCCGGTCACCAGAGCGGGGCCGGCCTGAATTCCCTGATGGTATTGAGCTCCAGAAGCAAAGTGATAATTAATCCTTTGAGCGGCTGCTTCTTCAGGATTGAGCTCTCTGGCTGGCAGGGCCAGCACAAAGCCGTTTTGGGGAATGGGTGCCCCGCCCTCGGGAGCATAACCAACCAGGTCCCGTCCGATAATAATGAGATGACAGGAACCGGGCTGCTCCGG
The DNA here is from genome assembly GCA_003554685.1 of Halanaerobiaceae bacterium. Lineage (GTDB taxonomy): Bacteria > Bacillota > Halanaerobiia > Halanaerobiales > Halarsenatibacteraceae > T1SED10-84. Next base: position 3,776 of record PWHA01000172.1, on the reverse strand, counting down.
GGTGCGGGAAGAGGTATAACCCTTCTCCTTCAAACCAAAAAGCCGGTTATAAATTGAATGGGTGCTTAATTTATTTAAAGAAAAATCCTGGAGGTCGTAGAATTTATCGCCCAGCCTGATCACAAAGTCCTGAATGCCGGGCTTTATCAGCTGCCACTGCTGATCGGGTGAGCTCACCAGAGCAGCCCGACGGTAAATAGCCGGACTCTCAATCACTGAATCCCGGATCAATAAATTATAATGCTCTCCCAGCAATGAAAAGGGGTTAAGGTGGTCTGCCAGCTCCAGCAGAAAAAAGCTGGAATTAAATACCAGGGGGAAATTGCGGGTTGAGGCCAGCCGGGAGGGAAAATCCAGCGGGCCGACTCCCAGAAAATCCCGCTCCGGCTTGAATTCCTGCAATTTCAGGGAGGCTGAGCCCTCACCGGCAGCAGCAGTCTGGCAGTGAAGCAGCAGCCGTTTCTCCCTAGCTAACCGCTGGCTGAAGCAGGCTGCCCGGCGGGTAAGTTCATCGCCAGTTTTGCTTATTTTAAGCTGTCCTTCCTGGATTGTGAAATTATTGCGCTGGAAAACCTCGAGCAAATAATAGTTTATCGCTGCATTTAGAGAAAAACAGATTACGCTGGAATCCGGAGCAGGCAGGGGCTCCGGCAGTTTCCGGCTCTGATGGTATCCTTTCCAGAGAATTAACATTTCCCGGACCTGCTGGCTGCAGATCCTATCCCGGGCTGAAAGCATCCTGGCAATACAGGCAAGCCCATCCCGGGAGGGATTATCAAACTGGTGAAAATGCAGGCAGGAACTGGAATTGATGGCCAGATCCACGTAGGTAAAGAAACTTCCGTCCTTACGATTCTTCCTGCCGTGAGCAAGATCTGTTGATTGAGTTGATTGACCGGCAAGTTTTTCAGTTAGCTGCATGACTATTCTCCTATTTCAATGATTTTGCTGCTGCCACCAGATCCCCGCACTCAATGATTTCTCAATAATCATCCGGGCTATTCCCCGTTCCAGGGGTTTTTCATAATGCCGGCTGACCTCAGGCAGATGAAAGACCTGATCGGCCCGGTCGGCAAATTTATCCCTGACCTCCTGAAAGATCAAATCGTTGTAGTCAAATACGTTTCCGGCTAGAAAGATCTCCCGGGGATTGATTAAGTTGGTAATGGCAGTCATCATTTCAGCAATTCTGGTAGTATAGCGATTAAGTTCCTCTTCAATTCCGGGGTTATCACTGACATACTGCTGATACTTAGCTTTAATCCGGGTAATCTCTTCCTCGTTTTGCAGATAATTATAGTAGGGTTTTTTATTCATCTGTTTGATGTATTCATTGTTGTGGATAATGTCAACCAGCTCACCGCTCTTGGAAACAAAAAATCTGTTGTCACCGGCCCGGTTGGTGTAACCCTGAAGAATTTCATTATGGATTACCAGGGCCAGTCCGATACCCTGGCTGAAATAGATGACTGCTGCGATATTTTTCCGGCTGTCATTTTTTTTAATGCTGGGCTTCAGGGTGTTCCGGGCATAAACTCTGACATCGGTCTCAACATAGACCGGAATCCCGAGCTGCAGCTCCAGGCTGGAGGCCAGGGGCTGATCCTGCCAGTCCAGCTCCTTGGACCAGCTGACCACCTTGTTGGCGGCATCGGTTATCCCGGAAAGGCTGATGCCGATACCAGCTATCCTGTCCGCTTCCAGCTGATTTTTTTCAAGAAGCTGGCGGATTGCCTGATCCAGGCTGTCGCAGTAATTGAAAAAGCGGGAGGATTCGATATCGATAATTCTGCTGTCGAGAAGTTCAGCTTTGAGGTCCAGCAGGTAAATATAGAAATGGCTGGAACGGAGATTGATGCCGATTATGTAGCGGTATTCAGGGTTGATGCTGTAGCTCAGGGGCTTCCGACCGCCCTGAGAAGCTATTTTGCCCTGACAGCTGATAATACCGGAGTTTTCCAGCTCATTAACATAGCTGGAAACAGCTGCCAGCGAGACATCGAGCCGCTCGGCCAGCTTGGACTTGGTCACCGGCTGCTGGTAGTAGATGGTGTTGTAGATGTCTTTAAAATAGATTTTTTTGGCTTTATTTGACATGGTATTTTCCTTTTGTTTCCTTTTTTAAATGATTTAATTCCTTTTTGTTAAATGATTTAATTAAGTAGCTTTATTAACTGGTTTTATTATAAAAAAATTCACAATGGTTGTCAAGGGTGTTTGTGAAACTTTTATTAAATTTTCGGACGGTTTGTGTTCAGGGCTGATAATACTTTAGTGTGGCAGCTAACCCTTCGGCCAGCTCGACTTCGGGCTGCCAGTCCAGTTCTTTCCGGGCTCTGCTGTTAGCCAGAACACTTCTGGAGATATCACCGGGACGGGCAGGACCCCTTTTTGGTTCTATCTCTCTCTCAGCGAGCTCCTTCATGGTCTGCCAGAGTTTATTGATGCTAACTTCTGCTCCGCTGCTGATGTTATAGATGCCCTCTTCAGCCTGAGTCAGGGCCTTACGGTTGGCCCGGGCGACATCGCCGACATAGATAAAGTCTCTGGTCTGCGAGCCATCACCGTGAATAACCGGCCTCTCTCCTGCCTGCAGCTGGCTGGCAAAGATGGCAACGACTCCGCCCTCTCCTCTGGCATCCTGGCGGGGACCGTAGACATTGGCATAGCGCAGAACTGCATAGGACAGTCCGTACTGCTGGTGGTAAATTTTCAGGTAGTGCTCAACGGCATGCTTGCTGGCGCCATAGGGAGCCAGCGGCTCAATCGGGCTCTCCTCCTGCAGGGGCAGTTCCGTTTCTTCCGGGTCCCCGTAGACGGCAGCCGAAGAGGCGTAGAGAATTTTTTTAACTTCATATTTGCGGGCCAGCTCCAGCAGCCTGAGACTGCCCTGGATGTTATTTTTAGCATCAGAGATTGGGTCCTGGAAGGAACTTTCAACATCGATCTGGGCTGCCTGGTGGATGATGGCCGCGATTTTTTCCTGACGAAAAATATCTTCCAGTTCAGAAGAGGTGATGTCAAGCTGATAGAATTCGGCTTTGGGATTGAGATTCTCCCGTCGGCCGCTGCTGAGATTATCTACCACCAGCACCTGCTGGCCCTGCTCCAGCAAGCTGTCAACAATATGGGAGCCGATAAATCCAGCGCCACCGGTTACCAGAATACTCATATTTTTGGCCTCCTATCAGTGAATTTGCCGGCAAAACAAAAAAGGATAACAATATTCAATTTATTGCTACCCTCTTCTGGTTGTTAATCTCTTTAAACTTCTGACTGCTAGCCTTATGAAATCAGGATTAACTGCTGTAACTACTGTAAATCCTGTGTAACTCCTGTATTTAATTCTCTTCTCTCAGGCTAATTCCTGCATGCCAAGCAATAAAATCTTAAGGAATGGCTCTGGCTTGCCGAGAGCTGTTTGCGGAACTTGAGGTGCTTTATTTAAATAGCCGGTATTAGCAAAACAGCCCCCGTCAGCGAAATTTTTTCGCCAGTGAGGGCAGCAGTCACACTTCAATATTCACCTTTTTCTCGTTGCTTTTTTTGTCGAATTTCGTCAGGGAACCCGGTACCGACCAGATACGCCCGCACCGGCATAACTGTTTCTAAACTGTAAACGAGTAGTTCTGGCTGCTGGAAATCAGATAATATCACAGGCAGTTTTAATTTTTTCACCGGAGGTATTACTGTATCTCCTGTTCCAAAGTCAAGATGTAAAGGGGTTCTTGTGTTCTTTATTTTTGAAATTAAATTTGCTCTTGTTCCCTCATATT
>PWHA01000330.1 GCA_003554685.1 Halanaerobiaceae bacterium | reverse complement strand
CAGCCACCACCAGCTGGCAGGCTCCCAGCCCCAGATCCAGCACCTCATAGAGCTCCCGCTCCTTTTCTGCTATGATGTCCTTGCCGGTAAAACCAATATCAGCTGCCCCGTGCTCAACATATGCCGGAACATCAACCGGTTTGGCCAGCAGAAAAAGATGGCCGGTCTGGGGAAAAACCTGAACCAGCTTCCGTGAGAGCCGGCTTAAATTTTCTTCTCCGGCCAGAAGATTGGTCTCCCGGCACTTTTCAACAACATCCTGAAACAATCTGCCCTTTGGCAGAGCTACTTTCAAATTATTTGCTGACAATTTCCATCACCTCATCCCAATTATTCGTAGCTGCTCTCAGCTTTCCTCGGTGATCACAGACCTGGTATTCCCTGCTATCACCCTCAGCAGAGAGCTTAATCAACCAGCTGTAGTTATCCTGCTGCTTAAGCTTTTCCTGGTAATTTATTTCCTCAGCCGCCTTAAGCAGCGTTGGCCTGCCGGCCCGATGCAGACGGTTGATCAGTTCTAAAGCCCGGGGCCTGGCGGCCTCATTTTCCAGAGTTATTATAACCGGTTTATTTTTGAGGGAGTCTGTATCCTGCCGGCTGTTTAACCAGGCCAGCCGCAGTCTTTCTATCCCGATGGCAAAGCCCACCGCCGGAATACTTTCTGAGCCATAACTGCCCAGCAGCCTGTCGTAGCGGCCACCGCCGCAGATATTATATCCTAAATCCGGTGTCATAATTTCAAAGACAATACCGGTATAGTAATCCAGATTTCTGACCAGGGTCAGGTCGAAAAATATCCTGTCATTACCCCCGTCATTTTTCAGGGCCTGGTAAATATTTTTCAGCTGAACCAGATCTTCCTCCAGACCGCTTGAAACCAGCTGAGCTGCATCTTCCAGCACCTCAGGACCGCCACTGAGCTTCAAGAGATTTAAGAGCCGGCTGGCCTTCTCCGCCGGCAGGCTGTCACAGATTTTCCGAAAACCTACCAGATTCCTTTCAGCCAGCTCTACTTTAATCTGCTTCTGCGTCTCAGCGTCCAGCTCCAGCTCTTCCAGATAGCTCTGCAAAAACCCGACATGGCCGATTTCCAGCCGATAATCCTCAAGCCCGCAGCCGGCAATTATCTCTCTGGTTACCGCCAGAACTTCAAAATCCGCCAGTTCAGAATCCCCGAAAAATTCAGCTCCCAGTTGATAAATTTCTCTTTCTTTGCCGCTCTGGGTTGATTCATGGCGGTATACTGGCGCATAATAATAAAGCCGGGCAGGAAGGGTCATATTATCCCTTTCCCGGGCCATAAGTCCGGCAATTGCTGTCGTCATTTCCGGCCGCAAAACCAGTATATCTCCCTGATAATCTATCAGCTTATAATAATTTCGAGCTCTTTCCTGAGACATTCCCCTGACTATCATGTCATAGGGCAGCAAAGCTGGAACATAGAGCGGTTGATATCCCCATTTTTCCAGAATTCCTGCTCCCCTTTCCCGCAGTCGATTCATTATCCTTGCTTCCTCCGGCAGATAAAAACGCATGCCCTCCGGAAGACCATTCAGTTTAGCTGTCATTGTTTACCCCCTGATCCAGCAGTTTTTATATTATCTGATCCTTTATTTAAGACTATTTTTACTTAAACCTTACTTAAACCTCTTCACTTATGCCACTTTACTAAACACTAAACTACTTACTAAATACTGAATATAAGTTTATACTTTAGTTATTTATCACACTAAAGAATATAGCATATTAATTGCCCCCTGTCAACCCAGGGGGCAATTAATCACTGTTTATTTTTTTGCTTTTCCTTTTTGTTTTTCTTTTTGCTGTTTTTCTTTTTGCTTTAGATATTTCCTGCTCCTTATCCATTCTCTGCTAATACTTTACAAGCGCATTCTATTTATTTCTATCTATTACTGTAATTCTCTCTATTACTGTAATTCTCTAAAAATCTCTATAATTAACTAACGTTCTCTTATAATATTTTTCTTAATAATTATACTGTCTATACTGTAATCTTCCACTTTATCTATTTTTGCCCAGTTTGGGATCAAAGACATCCCTCAGGCCATCACCCAGCAAGTTAAAGCCCAGCACGGCCAGCACAATGGCCATTCCGGAGTAGGTGGTAACATGGGGAGCGCTTCTCAGAGCATCACGGGCACTGGCCAGCATCCGACCCCAGCTGATAACCGGAGGCTGAGCACCCAGCCCCAGAAAGCTTAAGCCAGCTTCAGTTACAATTGCTGTTCCCATACCCAGAGTGGCAATAACCATCATGGGGGCAAAACCATTCATCAGGATATGAACAAAGAGAATTTTAAAGTTGGAAGCCCCAATTGCCTGAGCTGCTTCGACAAATTCCTCTTCTTTGAGCCCCAGCACCTGACTCCGGGTAACCCGGGCCATCGAGGGAATTCTCACTATAGCAATGGCAAACATGGCATTTACCACTCCCGGCCCCAGCACGGCTACAATAAAAATTGCCAGCAGAATAGCCGGAAAGGCCAGAATTACATCCATGAGTCTCATAATAGTCTCATCGATCCAGCCGCCGATATAACCGGCCAGGGCTCCCAGTATCAAACCGGTAATCAGCGAGCCGCCCACTGCCACAAAACCAACCAGCAGTGAGATCCGGGTACCCACAATCAGCCGGCTTAAAAGACAGCGGCCTAGATTATCTGTTCCCAAAATATATTCTCCCCCGATTCCTCCGGGAGACTGGTAGCGCAGAATGAGATTCTGCTCGTAGGGATCATGGGGAGCTATCTGATAGGCAAAAATAGCAATTAAAACCATTATTCCAATCAATATCAGCCCCACAACAGCCTGTTTGCTGTTTAAAAATTTTTTCTTCTTATCCATTGTTATTTAAGTCCTCCCTTGCAGTAAATCAATCGTATCTAATCCGGGGATTAAGCCAGGCATAACTGAGATCAACAAGCAAATTGATGACGGTAAAACCTGTGGCCAGCATCAGAGTTCCGGCCTGAATGATGGGAAAATCCCGTTGACTGATGGAGTTAACAATCAACCTGCCTATTCCCGGCCAGGCAAAGACGGTTTCGGTAATAACTGCTCCTCCCAGCAAAACACCCAGCTGCAGTCCCAGTACGGTTACAACCGGAAGCAGGGCATTTCTCAGAGCGTGTTTGAAAACAACCACTCTCTCTCCCAGTCCCTTGGAACGGGCCGTTCTAATATAATCCAGCCTCAGCACATCAAGCATGCTGGAGCGGGTCAGCCTGGTCAGCAGAGCAGCCGATGCTGTTCCCAGAGAAAAGGCCGGTAACAGCACATAGCGAAAGGCATCGTAGAGTTCTGTAAAACTTCCTTCCGTGAGAAGCTGGAAAAATCCCCCAACAAAGGAAGCCCCTCTCCCGAAAAGAGGAAAAAATTCAACATGGAGCGCCACATGGGTTAACAGCATTAAAGCTAACCAAAATCCGGGCATGGAAATTCCGATCAAGGCTACCACCATTGTTGTGAAATCCAGCCAGCTGGAATGCTTTAAGGCGGCCAGCACTCCCAGCGGTATCGAAATCACGACCGCGATAATAAGCGAGGCAAAACCCAGCTCAAAGGTTGCCCCCAGCCGGTTCATAATCAAAGTCGTAACAGGACGTCCCTGCCGGATTGAAGTACCCAGATCACCCCTCAGCACATTGCCCAGCCACATTCCATACTGAATATGAACCGGTCGATCCAGTCCATAAACTTCTCTCAACCTCTCTACCTCTGCCGGACTGGCATCTTCTCCCAGCATAATCCTGATAGGATCACCGGGAGCCAGATAAACCAGCATAAAAACTATAATGGATACTCCCAGTAAAATGAGTATCAGGTTAAGCAGGCGTCTAATGATATATTTAGACATAAATTCCTTCGAACTCCTTCCTGTTAGAAATGTTTATGGATGATTAAAGAAATAATATTTGATTAAAGAAATAATATCATCAAAAAATTACCTGTTAAAACAGGTGCCCTTTTATTTAGTTTAGTCAGGCTTTATCACCGGTTTAAAAAAGTAACAACAACTTTACGAACAAATAAACCTGGTAAATATTAAAATAATAAAAAATATCAGACCGATTGCTTATATCAATTAGAAATAATACATAATAATTCAATCAAAAATAAGGCTAAAACACCGGCAGAGCCGGTGTTTTAGCTGATAGACAATTGCTTTAACTGCCTTTAAAGCTTGGAAGATTCTTGAAACAATCAGCTGACTGTTATCTGGTCACATCAAATACAACCTGCAGCCAGGCATTGGCCGAGCAGGGATGAACTCTAAAGCCTTCAAATTGAGGCTGTACCAGTGCCACCTCTTCGGTATAATTAATGAACATCTTAGGCTGTTCTTCAAGGAGAATTTCCTGAAGTTCCCAGTAGATCTCCCGGGACTCTTCAGAGTTGGGATCAACAGCCCTGCCCCTTTCAACCAGCTCGGTGGCTCTGTCATGTTCAAAGTTAATGTGATTGGCAGTACCATCCCGGTGGAATTGACGGTATGAAGCCCTGTCGGGATCGACCTGACCGCCCCAGCCCAGGATAAAGATTTCATAGTCATCGGTATCATAAATCCTGTCCAGGAAGGCCCCCCATTCTTCAATGGTTACCTGTACATCTATACCCAGTTGCTCGATTTCATAGGCCATAATTTCAGCAATCTGCATTCTAACCGGGTTTTCATTGGTGAAGATTCTCAGCTGTTCAGGCATCTCTTCAACCTGATCCAGATACTCCTGAGCCACGGCCGGATCATAGCTGATATAATCCAGTTCAAAATTAAAATGGAACATATCAGGAGTCATCTGGCTATTTCCTGGCATTCCTATGCCATTCATAACATGCTCAACAATTGCTTCTCTATTAACCAGATGAGAAATTGCCAGTCTCAGATTCCTATCGGTAACGACATTATTATTAAAACCGGCATAGGAATAACCGGTTCCCCCGGTACGATAGACAGCTACATTTTCATCTGCTTCCAGGCGATCAATCTCATCGGGAACTACCCCGCCCTGATACATGTCAATTTCTCCAGCCTCTAAAGCCAGTAGACGGGAAGCATCCTCAGGAATGGGACGGAACATAATCTCGGAGAAATTTGGAGTTCCACCCCAGTAATCATCAAAGGCTACCAGACGATGGAAGTCATCTTCTGCCCACTCATCATGCATGTAGGGCCCTGTTCCTACTGGATTAAGACGGAATTCCTGATAACCGACTTCTTCGTGATAGTCAGCGGGAATAACTCCTACCCGGGCCATATTGTTGGCCAGGAAGGTGTAGGGCTCGGAAAGGTGAAAGACAACATTGTAGTCATCGATAATCTCAATTTCATCGATGGCAGCAAAAAGGTCCCGGTTGGCTGCTTCAGTGGTTTCATCCAGAATCCACTCAAAGGTATAGGCAACGTCTCTGGCGGTAAACTCATCACCATTGTGCCAGAGGACTCCTTCTCTCAGTTCAACATCGATTCTCATGGCATCGTCACTAATTTCCCAGTCAGTAGCCAGTCCGGGCTTCAGACTCAGGTCATAATCAATTACAAAGAGCGGCTCGCTGATTAAGTTAATCCGTTCAAAGGCTGGAATATCAACCTCTACCAGGGTATGGAGACCCGGAGCATCTGCTCCCTGACCAATAACCAGCGTTTCAGCAGCAACCCCGGCACTGCCAGCAAAAACAAAGGCCAGAACCAGCATAAGAACAAGAGCCTTACCAATAAAAGTTTGCTTCATTTAATTAACCCTCCTCTATATTTTAAGGAAATAGCTTGCTACTAGATTATACCACGCAGGTAATATCAAAGTCAAGATATGCAGAGTTTTATTCAATTAATTAATTTATTATTTTAATTTTTTAATTATTTTTGTTTTTCAAATTAATTATACTAATTTTTAATTGTTTTTTTTAATTTTTTATATGTAAAGTTCATCCATCCGCTCATCTTCAAAGTTAATATGATTGGTTGTACCTTCACTATAAAACTGACGGTAAGAAGCCCTGTCGGGATCAATCTGTCCGGCCCAGCCCAGGATGAAAATCTCATACTCATCGATATCGTAAATTCTATCCAGAAAAGCACCCCATTCTTCAATATTAACATCGATTTCGATTCCAAGCTGTCCCAGTTCATAGGCCAGAATTTCAGTATAAAATTATACCAAAAATACTTTTTCATCTCAAGAGCTATCAGAATTCTTCACAGTTTTATAAAATTTGCCCCAAACTGTCGAAATTAGTAATTTCAACATCTTTAATATCGATTATTCTTGCTGCTGAAAATACCACTAACCTGCTTGTGCTAAGGGAGGGCTTATGATATAATTAAGGTCAATATGAAGTCTGGCTATGGCGCAGCTTGGTAGCGCGCTTGCTTCGGGAGCAAGAGGTCCCGGGTTCAAATCCCGGTAGCCAGACCATTTTTTATTTCTCTCCAATACCAGTAATTTTTTTTTGATACAGCGATTTATCCTGCTAAGGGAAGGTATAATTTATATTATTAAGCAGTTTAAAACCCCCGCCGCTCGTCTTTTCCCGCGACAGGGGCTTTTATTTTTTCTGCCTTAAATTTTTCTCTCCAACTTCCCTGTCTGATCAACTTTTCTATATTATTATATTGATCTTTTAATTCCTAAATTACTATCTTTCCCGGCAGTTTTAAATAAATCCGGCAGAACCATAATTTACCGCTAATCCAGACGGGAGGCTATCTCTCTGGCAATCACCAGTCCGGAAACCGAAGCCTGCATCAACCCCCTTGTAATTCCTGCTCCATCACCACCAGCAAATAGATTTCTGATGGCTGTTTCCAGATCAGCAGAAACTGCCAGCCGGGAGGAATAAAACTTCACTTCAACTCCGTATAGCAGTGTATCTCGGGAATATAGACGCGGGGCAATTTTATCCAGGGCTTCAATCATCTCAATCAGCCCTGTTAAGTGGCGGTGAGGTAGAACCAGGCTGAGATCACCTGGGGTAGCCTCTTTAAGGGTGGGTTCTACAATGCTGCGCTCAATTCTGGCCGGGGTTGAACGCCGGCCGGAGAGCAGATCCCCCAGCCTTTGAATTAAAACCCCTCCGCCTAAAAGATTGGCCAGTTTGGCTATAGCCCGCCCATAGGTAATGGGCTCCTTAAAGGGTTCGGTAAAGGTTTTGCTGACCAGCAGGGCAAAGTTGGTGTTTTCCGTTTTGATATCAGCATGACTGTGCCCATTGACGGTTATTAAACCCTGATTGTTCTCACTAACGACCTCACCATGGGGGCAGGTGCAGAAAGTCCGCACCCGGTCATCAAAGGTGGGAGACTGATAAATCAGCTTGGATTCATAAAGATTTTCTGTCAGCGGCCGGGCTATGGCAGCAGGAGTTTCGACCCTGACACCGATATCGACAGGATTCAGGCTGGTTTCCAGCCCCATATCTCTAACCTGTTCCTTCAGCCATCTGGAATTTTCCCGACCCGGTGCCACTGAAACATAATTAGCTCTCAGCTCTTTGCCATTCTCCAGTTTTACTCCGGCAATTTTTCTTTTCTCCTCTGCCAGCAAAATTCCCTCTACTTTGGACTTAACCTGAATTTCAACTCCCTTTTCCAGCAGGTAATCCCTCATATTTCTTAAAACTTCCCGGGTATGGCCGGTGCCGAGATGACGCAGACGGGCCGGGATAAATTTTAGTCCGGCTCTGACAGCTCTATCCCGAAATTCTTCCATTTTTTTCTCATCAGCTCCAAAGATTCTCTCGGGAGCACCAAACTCAAGGTACCAGCTATCAGCATAATCGATCAGAGCCTCCAGCTCTTCCCGGCCAATATATTCCTCCAGATTGCCGCCAACATTAGCAGACAGGGCTAATTTACCATCACTGAAGGCTCCTGCTCCTCCCCAGCCTGATACTATGGCACAGGAAGAACAGGAATAGCAGCCACTGCCGCTTCCCGGCCTTTCCTTCATAGGGCAGACCCTGTCATCAATATCCTCTCCCTTTTCCAGAATCAGTATAT
>PWHA01000134.1 GCA_003554685.1 Halanaerobiaceae bacterium | reverse complement strand
CAGCAATTTGAAGAAATTCGCCAAGAATATAGGCTTTTATTTACTGCTGATTGCGTTATCAATTTTGATTGCGCAGTTTTTCATGCAGCAAACTCCTCAAGAAATTGAAGAGTTCACCTATACAAATTTTATAAATCAGGTAGAAGCAGGAAATATCGACCAGGTAACGCTGATCGGCAACGAAAAAGCTGAAGGGCTCTATCAGGGCCGGGAATTTGCTGTAAATATTCCCCCTGATGATATGCCCTATCTCCTGCAGCAGCTCAGGACTAATAATGTGGAAATAAACACTGAACCCGAGCCCTCTGCGCCCTGGTGGCTCAATATATTAGGTTATATGTTCCCGATTCTGATATTGATTGTAGTCTGGGTCTTTATCATGCGCCGGATGCAGGGTGGAGGAAGTCAGATGATGTCCTTTGGCAAGAGTAAAGACACCCAGATGACTGAAAGTGATAAGAACCAGACCTTTGAGGATGTAGCCAATTATGAAGAGGTTAAGGAAGAACTTCAGGAAGTGGTGGAGTTTCTCAAAAATCCCCGCAAATTTGCCCGCCTGGGCGCGGAAGTTCCCAAGGGTATTTTGCTGGTTGGTCCCCCGGGAACCGGTAAAACTCTGATGGCCAGAGCGGTAGCCGGTGAAGCCGGAGTGCCATTTTTCTTTATCTCGGGTTCCGATTTTGTTGAGATGTTTGTTGGTGTCGGGGCCTCCCGGGTCAGGGATCTCTTTGAAAAGGGCAAGAAAAATTCTCCCTGTATCATCTTTGTTGATGAGCTCGATTCAGTTGGACGCCAGCGAGGTGCCGGACTGGGTGGGGGTCATGATGAGCGGGAGCAGACCTTAAACCAGCTGCTGAACGAAATGGATGGCTTTGAACCCAATGAGGGTATAATCCTGATGGCCGCTACCAACCGTCCTGATGTACTGGACCCCGCTCTTTTACGTCCCGGACGTTTTGACCGTCAGGTGATTGTCGATAAACCCGACCGCCGGGGCCGGGAACTGATTCTGGAAATTCACATGAAAGATAAACCCACTGATGATAATGTTGATATAGAGACTCTTGCCAAAAGAACTCCTGGATTTACAGGAGCCGATATGGAGAACCTGGCCAACGAGGCAGCCATCCTGGCTGCTCGCCGGGGTAAGGATATTATCTCCATGCTGGAGTTTGATGATGCCATAGATCGGGTTATTGCAGGACCGGCCCAAAAAAGCCGGGTAATTTCCGACAAAGAAAGAAATCTGGTGGCCCATCATGAAACCGGTCATGCCCTGCTGGGTGAACTTTTAGAGCATGCAGATAGAACTCATAAGGTTTCAATAATTCCCCGGGGACGGGCCGGGGGTTTCACCATTCCGCTGCCCGAGGATGACCGCAATTTTATGACCAAGCGCGAGCTCCTGGATCGGGTATCAGCCTTGCTGGGAGGCCGGGTTGCTGAGGCCATTTTTCTGGATGATATCAGCACCGGAGCCCAGAATGACCTGGAAAGGGCCACCCGGATTGTCAGAGCCATGATTACTGAATACGGTATGAGCGAAAAACTGGGCCCCCTGACGCTGGGCCAGAAGCATGATGAGCAGGTCTTTTTAGGCCGGGATATTTCCCGTCAGCGTAATTATAGTGAAAGCGTGGCTGCTGAAATCGATGCTGAGGTCAGCTCCATGGTTGATCAGTGCTACCGCAAGGCTGAGAACCTCTTGAAGGAGAACGCCGATGCTGTAGAGCGAATAGTTGCAGCTCTCAAGCAGCATGAGACCCTCAACGCCGATCAGATTAAAAAGTTGCTAGAGGGTGAAGAACTGGATATAGAGGAAGAAAGCCAGCCGGATCGGGAGCAGGAAAGAGAAGGCTTTCAAGGTCAGGAAGCTGAACCGGCTCCTCAGACCTTCTCCGGCAACCCCGATGACTCCGGGGGAGGACCGGGAAGCGCGCAGAAGGCCGAGTCAGATGATCCTGACCAGGAAGAATCCAGCAGCCAGAAAGAAGAAACTTCTGAAGAATCATCTCCGGAGTCTGAAGGAAAATCAGAGAAAGGCTCTCCCGGAGATTCCGGCGGAAAATCAGAGAAAAAATCTAATGAAGGTTCCCGTAAAAACCGGGATCTGGATGTTGATTATCCTGTGGATGAGCCCAATCTCAATTCCGAATCTGATGAAGGCGAAGATAGCAAGACCGCCGGTCAGTACAATTTCAACGGACTGGACGAGGAAAAGGGCAGCAATTCGAGCAGCTAACTTCAAAAAATCAAGATAACTTTTCACTAATAAAAAGATAACTTTTTATTATTTAATAAAGATAGGTTAAAGAAGATAAGCCTAAAAATAAGCCCAAACTTGAGCCTGAATTGAGGTCAATATGAGATAAATAGCGGTTGGAACAATGTCAGTAGGAGTATGCCGGCAAAGAATGCTAAAGAATGCTGGGGGGGCCGGAGACGGCCCCCTTTTTCTTTTTCTTATCGTTATTATTCTGACAAGTATTCTGGTAATCATATTGGCAAATATTTTGGTGGATATTCTAGTAAATATTTTGATATTAAACAATGCCAGTAACTTTTCTGTTATCTGCAATCTATTTTACTTTAAAAAAAAAGAGGAGAGGATGATAGACTTGTTTTTTCTGCAGAATGTTGAGTATAAGAATATACTTACTGTGGAAGAATTGCAGCTGGGAGAAAAAGCGGTCACTTCCATCAGCGGTCCCAGCGGCGGGGGAAAGACAACCCTGCTGCGTCTGCTGAACAATATCATTTCTCCTGACCGGGGTGATATTTTCTACCAGAAACGCAGACTGGAGGAATATGAGCCCCTGGAACTTCGGCGCCGGGTGATGATGCTGCCTCAAAATCCCATACTCTACGGAAACAGCATCCGGGAAAGTTTTCTTAAAGCTCAGGAGTTTTCTGGCAGTGTGGTTTCCCTCACTGAAGCTGAAGAGTTGATGGAGCATCTGCACCTGGAGAAAAAAATGGAGGATACCACTGAGGAACTTTCCGGAGGAGAGCGCCAGCGGATTGCTCTGGCCAGATTGCTTTTAATTTCTCCCGAAACCATGCTGCTGGACGAACCAACTGCCTCCCTGGACAGCAGCAATGAACGGGGCATCGTGCATTTCCTGGCAGATTATGCCCGCTCCCGGAGCAGAAAAGTAATTATGGTTACCCATGCTCCCGAGGTAGCAGCAGATGTGGCCGACCAGGAAGTAATCATTGAAGACGGGCACTTGAAAAGCTCAAAATTCAACAGTCCATAAAAAATAATCCATTGTCAATTTGAAGATAAATTGAAGTTTTGGGATTTAAAATTTTTTATCTCTGCTAATAGTTTGTAAAAATAAGGAGGTAATTTTATGGACAGCTCTACAGTCAATGATCTCGGAGTTATCGATATTACTCTGATCCAGCTGATACTGGCTTATGTCTTTGTGATTATACTGATAATTATGATAAAAAAGCAGGATATTTCCCGGGAGAAGCAGATAATTCTGGCCACCACCCGTATGACCATTCAGCTGGTGCTGGTCGGCTATTTGTTGGATTTTATCTTTGATAATCCTCATCCCCTGGCCACCTTGGCCATTTTTCTGCTCATGGAAGGTTTTGCCGTCCACAACATAATGGGCCGGATGTCAGCCTCACCCGGTTCGGCCATGAAAAGGGTCATCGGAATCTCCATGCTTGCCGGGACGGTGAGTTCCCTGCTGTTCTTCCTGGTAGCTGTCATCGGCCTCTCTCCCTGGTACTATCCTCGTTACTTCATTCCCATTGCCGGGATGCTGGTGGGCAACTCCATGACCGGCATTTCCCTGGGAGCTGAGCACCTGGTCAGCCAGATTCAGGAAGAACCGGAAAGAGTCGAGCAGGCCCTGATGCTCGGGGCCTCACCCGAAACAGCCACCCGTAAGATTGCCAATCAGTCCTTTTATAATGCCATCCTGCCCACCGTCAATTCCATGATCGGCATGGGTATCATTTTTCTGCCCGGCATGATGACCGGCCAGATCCTCTCCGGAGTCTCTCCCCTTGTTGCCATCAGGTATCAGATAGCCATCATGCTTGGCATCATGGGAAGCGTTACACTGACAGTATTTCTCCTGGTTAAACTTGGAGTTAAAACCTTCTTCAACCAGCGCAAGCAGCTAAAAATCAAAAACTGACAGTATTAGCCTCTTCACGCCCGGGTTTTTCCCGCATCATTTCCAGGAAAACTTCAGCAATTTCCGGGTCAAACTGACTGCCGGCGCAGTTTTCAATCTCCTCGAGTGCCCTTTCCCGGGACATGGCTTTTTTATAGGGGCGTTCGCTGGTCATGACATCGAAAGCATCGACAATTGCTATGATCCGGGAGAGATAGGGAATTTCTTCCCCGGCTAATCCTTCGGGATTGCCGGTGCCATCCCAGCGCTCATGATGGGCTTTAATCTCCGAAGCAATCCCGGCAAACTCTTCAGTGGCTGCTGCTATTTCCGCACCTTTGATGGTATGGTTCTCTATAATATTCCATTCCTCCCGGGATAATTTGCCTGGCTTTTTCAAGATTTCTTCGGGAATGAAGGTTTTGCCGATATCATGGAGAGAAGCCAGCAGGGCAAGATTATTCAAGTTCTGGCTCTTGAGCCCCAACCTTCTACCCAGTTCGATGGCCAGGTCCGCCATCCTGAGGGCATGTTCTTCGGTGTCATGGCTTTTGGTGCCCAGCACGCTTAAAAGATTCCTGATAAGTCTGTTTTTACTGCTGCCCCGCTCAATAAGCTTGTTCTGCTGCATGTTTTTCTCAGCCTGGCTGATAATATTATGGATTTCCTGCTCTATTTTCTCTTTAACAGCCATCCCGACCCCCAGTGAGATGGAAATCTCCTGACCGTTGGTCAGCCGGCACTGCTCTTTAATCCGGTTCATAACAATCTGGCCCTGCCCGGCATCGGTTTGGGGCAGCAGCAGAATGAATTCATCACCGCCCCAGCGGGCTATAATATCTTCCTGTCTCACTATGTCCTGAAGTATTTCTGCAGCTTTCTTAAGTGCTCTATCGCCCTCGACCCTGCCGTAGCTGGCATTGATGATTTCCAGTCCATTGATATCGGCCATGATAATGGCGAAAGGGAGATGTCTTCTGGTGTCAAGCCGCTCAAGTTCCAGTTCAAAGAAAGAGCTGTTATAGAGCCCGGTCAGGTTGTCGTGATAACTTAGATATCTGATCCTTTCCTGGCGTTCCTTTTGTTCGGTGACATTTTCGTGGGCGATGACCACTCCCCGACGGGCCTCCTTTTCAGAACCGACAAGGGGGGTAACCCTGCCGACAAACCAGCGCTTTTCCTCAGGAGAATTGCAGGGGTATTCCAGCTCGAAAAAATCTTCCAGCCCGGTCATAACTTTCCTGATTCCCCGGGCAAATTCCAGAGCGATTTCTCTATCGTCACCCTGAGATTCCCGGCAGATCTTAAGATAATTATTTCCCGGCGTTACCCCGGCTATTTCCGCCTCATTTTCCCGGGCAAAATCCAGCCAGGATTGATTGACCTTTTCAATATTGCCCTCAGGATCCAGGACACAGATACTGGCGCTCAAGGAGTTTAAAATGCTGGCAAGCTTAAGGTTATCGGCCTTTCTGGTCTCCTCAATTTCCTTCTTTTCAATTACGGTGGTGAGCTCACTGGCTACAGTTGCCAGTAGATTCTTTTCTTCAGGAACAAAGCCCATGTTTGCCGGTGCTGCTGTAGAATTTTCCTGGGCAAGCGGCTCATTATTGTAAAAAACGGAGAGCTTACCCTGAACTTCTTCCTTCACTTTAAGCGGACAGGAGATTATGTTTTGAGTCTCTGTACGGTTACCTTCACAGTATTCTTTTCCCCGGCAAACCAGCCGGGCTGTAGCCTTTTCGGGATATTTAAAAAATCCCGGCAGCAGCTTGATTATCCGGTTGAAAATTTCAGGCAGGGTCAGATCATTATCTGCCAGAAATTTTGCAATGGTTTGCAAACAGTCTAGTTCTTTAACCCTTTCCTTAAGCTTATGGCGAATTTCTTTGGATTCAGTAATATCAATGAAGGTGCCGACAACCCTGATAACTTTATCGTTGTTGTCGGTTAGCGGCTTACCGACGGCTCTAACCCACATCTTTTTACCCCGGGCATTAACGAAAGGCACTTCCAGATCAAAGGAGATGTTTTTTTCAACAGCCCGGCGGAAGGAAGCTGCTACCTGCTTGCGATAGGGTTCGGGATAATGCTCCAGACTTTTTTCCAGATGACCTGTTTTTAAAAAATTAGAATTATCGGGAACAGGAAAGCCGTGCAGCCGGAAAAGCTCATCGGTCCAGTAGACCCTGTCTTCAGCAACATAGTATTCCCAGCCTCCGGTACCGGCCAGACTTTCACTCTGTTCCAGCAGCCGTCTGCCTCTTTTAAGATCCTTTTCCTGCATTTCTTTATCTCTGAGAAGTTCGCTGATTTTATTCTGCTGCTGGAGCAGCTTAAGATCGGCTTCAATCAGTGCTCTAAATTTTTGCAGAAGCTCTTTTTCTCCGGTGCTGAACGGTCTGGCCTCTCGGCCCAGCACGCAGATGGTTCCGAAGATTTCTCCTTCTGGCCAGATAAGCGGCAGCCCCAGGTAAGAGATAAGCCCCATCTCAATATCGGGGTTATCTGGCTTCCAGCCATCTTCCTTAAGGGCATTGACGACCTCCACCTCACCCTCCCGGATGATAGTTTTCTCGCAGTAGAGGCCAGCAAGTTTTTCCCGATCTCCGACATCATAGGGATTATCCTGGTTGCTGCTGGCCCTAAACACCTCTATACAGGAGTAGTCCAGCTGCATGATCAGGGCTGCCGGAAGCTCATAGAGCCGGGCAGCCAGGTCAAGAACTTCCTGCCAACCTGAAGCCATGTCAGCGGGTACTGCTCTGGTTTTGGGGGAAACATCATCCATCTTTTGAGCCTCCATAAATAAGGTTAAGAGATAAAGGAGATTCCAGCAGGTATAAAAGATTGCCAGCAGGCTTGATTATATACTGGTGAAGACAGCTTACTAAAATTTGTTTCCTGTGAAAATAAAATTATTTTCAGTAAATGATGCGAATAACATCAAATAAGGAAACACAGTCCGGTCTAAACTTCAGCCTGAAGATAATTTTAGAGAAAATTAAGAAAAAATAGCAGAAAAAAATTATTACTAACATGATGACAGTGTATCATGACCTACTAATAAAGTCTATAATTATTATCAGTTATCAGGAAAATAGATTAAGAAAGATTAATTAAAGCAATAATATAAACAAATGGTACGATTGATTAAGTCCATATAATGATGTAAAAAGAAAATTAGAGGAATTGATAAATCTATATTCCAGATTGCCACGTAATAAGCCCGCATCAGAATTAGTCCAGTACCAGCATGGTTAAGTAATAATATTTTTGGTGTAGTTATATTGTTTCAGGGAAATCAATCCGGGGAGTAGATCTCGGCCAGCCTATCCTCCAGCCGGGAACTGGTAAAGGCTAAAACCACACCTGCCAAAATGCCCTCCCCTGAAACCAGCAGATAGAAGCCAGCCTGACTGCCGCCCGCCAGAGAGGTCAAAGCCTGCTGTATCGCTGTGCCCAGGATCAAATCTGTTAGATGAATAGCGATAATAAATGAGATCATCACTCCTGATGATAGCAAGCCCATCCGCAGGAATATTCCTTTTTGGGCAAGAACCAAGAGCAAAAAAGCCAGCAAACCATAAATCATCATGAAAAAAATCTGAGTCCCGAAAAATAAAGCCACCAGGAAGAGGCCTGCTATGAAAGTGGTTAAAAACTCGCCTGGTGTGAAGTCATACAGAATAATGTAGAGTGCCAGAGGGACAATTATGCTGTTGAGCAGACTGGTTGAGCCGCGGAACAGCATAAAGGAGATGGTGATAACAGCCAGTGTAAGGGCGCCCCGGGCTAACTTTTCAGTTCTCATATATTATTCTCCGTCCATTTAAGCAGTTCTCCGGCATTACTGGCTTTCACTTCTACACCCCATTTATCAGAAAGATGAGGTGCCATATTGAAGGCTCTGCCTCCAACAGCAATTTTG
>PWHA01000091.1 GCA_003554685.1 Halanaerobiaceae bacterium | reverse complement strand
TTCCGGGAACTCTGCCAATGCTGAACAAGAGGGCGCTGCGTTTTGCCCTGCAGGCTTCCCGGGCAGCCGACTGCCAGATCAATCAATTCAGCAAGTTTGACCGGAAGAACTACTTTTATCCAGATCTACCCAAGGGATATCAGATCTCCCAGTATGATCTGCCGCTGGGTTATGACGGCAAGATTACAATTGAGACTGAAGAGGGTGGGACCAGAGAGATTGGCCTGACCCGGATTCATCTGGAGGAAGATGCCGGCAAGCTGATTCATGCCGGTTCTGTCGGGGATTCTGCTCACAGCTATGTGGATTACAACCGGGGTGGAGTTCCCCTGATTGAAATTGTCTCAGAACCGGATATCCGCAGTCCCGAGGAGGCCAGGGCCTATCTAAATGCCCTCAAACAGATAATTCTTTACCTGGGAATTTCAGACTGCAACATGGAAGAGGGCTCACTGCGCTGTGATGCCAATGTTTCGCTGCGCCCCCGGGGGGACAGGGAATTTGGCATCAAAGCAGAAGTGAAAAACATGAACAGTTTTCGGGCGGTGGAAAGGGCCCTGGCCTACGAAGTGAAAAGGCAGGAAAAGCTGCTGGAGGCCGGCCAGAGGGTTGTTCAGGAAACCCGGGCCTGGGATGAGAGCAGACAGGAGACCGTTTCCATGCGGGGCAAGGAGGAGGCCGAGGATTACCGCTATTTTCCCGAGCCCGATCTGATGCCGTTGGAAATTTCTGATGAATTCATTGAGGAAATTGATGATAGTCTACCGGAACTGCCGCTGGAGAAAAAGCAGAGGTTTCAGGAGCAGTATGACCTGCCGGCTTATGATGCCGGGGTCTTAACCCAGAGCCGGGAGCTGGCCGATCTCTTTGAGGAATCGGCCGGGAAGTATGATGATGCCAAAGAGGTCAGCAACTGGCTGATGGGCGAATATCTGCGGCTGCTTAAGGAAAATGAGCTGGAGCCCGGTCAGGATGAGCTTAACGGAGAGAAGCTGGCCGAACTGCTGAAACTGATTGAAGACGGCACCATCAGCTCCAAGATTGCCAAGGAGGTCTTTGAAAAGACCTTTACCAGCGGAAAGGCTCCTGGAAAAGTAGTGGAAGAGCAGGGCCTGAAGCAGATCAGTGATAAGGATGAGCTGGCTGAGATCGTGGCCGGCATAGTGGCTGATAATCCTGATGTTGTGGAAGATATTAAAGGCGGCAAGGATAAAGCCATCGGTTTTCTGGTGGGGCAGGTTATGCAGGAAACCCGGGGCAAGGCCAATCCCCAGCTGGCCAATCAGCTGATTAGGGAGGAAATCGAGAAGCACTAGCTGAGGAAATTGAAAGGCCTGGAATACTCTGGATTTATCTGGATTTCCCGGGAATAATTAAACATATAGAATTTGCGGGTTGGTGCCAGTAACCGGCGGCTGGAAACCTTTGGCGGGTGCCGGTAGCCGTCGGCTGGGAGATTGATGTTTAATCTCTGCTGGAAAATTTGAGAGAAAGCCGGAAACTTGAATGATTGCTGGGGATAGCTATAAAGTGAGAAAGAGCTGAAAAATGGTGTGATTGTTAAAAATAGCTATAAAGCGAGAAAGAGCTGGAAAAGGGAAGGGAAGCTGGAAAATGAAACAGGGTGAGACTGCCACAGTCGAAATAGTTGACCTGGCCTACGGGGGAGAAGGTGTGGCCCGACCTCAGGGTAAACCGGTGGTATTTGTGGCCGGAGCTCTGCCAGGAGAAAGGGTCAAAATTCAAGTAACCGAGGTCCGGGATAGCTATAGCCGGGGAAAGCTGCTGGAGATTATCCATACTTCGTCGGAGAGGGTTTCGCCTCCCTGCCCGGTTTATCAGCGCTGCGGGGGCTGTCAGCTCCAGCATCTGAAGTACAGCGGTCAGCTTCGGGCCAAACGTGGCATGATATTAGATTCCCTGGAGCGGATTGCTAAAATATCTGAACTCCCTGATTTCAGCGTTCAGGGGATGGATTTCCCCTGGTATTATCGTAATAAGGGGCAGTTTCCCCTGGGGCTGGTGGAGGAGGAAATTCAGGCGGGATTTTACCGGTCCGGCAGTCATGAGCTGGTTGTTTTTCCGGAGTGCCGGATTCAGGACCAGCCAATAAACCGTCTGCTTGACCGTACAGTGGAGCTCCTGCAGCAGCGGGAAGTTGAGCCCTACCGGGAAGAGGAACACCGGGGTGAACTGCGACATCTGCTGCTGCGCTCGGCCCGCTGCACCGGACAGCAGCAGCTGACTTTTATAACCCGGGAAAAGAACTGGAGCCCCTGGCAGGAGCTGGCGGAACAGCTTATTCAGGAGAATCACGAGCTTAAGGGTGTGCATCAGAACATCAATCCCGGCCGCACCAATGTAATACTGGGAGAGGAGACCAGGCTGCTGGCCGGGGAGCCCTACATAACTGAATATCTCGGGTTCTATAGATTTATCATCTATCCCGATTCTTTCTTTCAGGTAAATCAGCTGATGGCGGTCAAACTCTATGACACTGTTAGGGAGATGGCCGGCAAAATCAGCAGCGAAGAGATAGTTGACGTCTACTGCGGAACAGGATCAATCGGGATCTATCTCTCGGAGCTGAGCTCCCGGCTGGTGGGTATTGACAGCAGTAAGGCTGCAATTGAAGCTGCCAGGTTCAATGCCCGGATCAATGGGCTGGAGGACAGGGTGAAATTTCACCAGGCGGAGGCTGAGGAGGCTCTGGCTGAAGTGCTGAATCCGGCGAGCCTGCTGATTTTAGATCCTCCCCGCAGCGGACTGGAATCTGGAGCCAGGAAGGATATTCTGGAAATTGGCCCGGCAGGAATAATTTATGTTTCCTGCAACCCCGGGACTCTGGCCCGGGATCTCAAGGAGCTTAAGGGAAAATACAGGATTTCTGAAATTTCTGGAATAGATATGTTTCCCCAGACCTACCATATTGAGACTGCTGTTCTGCTGGAAAGGAAGGGAGGATAAATTTGTGCATAAGGTTTTAGCTTTATTTTTTGCTCTGCTGGCGGCTGCCGGATTTTATTTTAACAACGAAATCGGAGTTTTTGTGGGACTGACCCTGCTGCCCTGGCAGCTAGGCAGAATTAGTTTCCCTTCCAGGCCCTATCTGGTTGTGCTGGCAGCGGCGGCTCTGCTCGGTATTGTTTACTTTTTCCTGATTGGCTGGTATACTCTGATGCTGGCTTTTATTTTTGTGATGCTCTATAATTACTGGGGCTACCGCCGTTTTACCGGTCTCGACCCCGGTAGCAGGGAAAAATAACAGGGATTTAACCGGATAATAACCGGGAACTGGTTCTCGGGGATCAGGCGGGGATCAGGGTTTTTTGAGGGGCAATTCTGAGCGGCAATTAGCCCTATCAGGCTCATGTTTATCAATAAGGCAGCTTAAAAGGCGGCCAAAGGTGGTTCGCAGGGTAAAATAATTATCGGGCTGGTATAAAAATAATAGGGCTGGTATAAAAATAGGTAGTTAAATTTCTTGACAAAATCACTAAAATATAATATAAATAAATTTAAGGTTTAATATTTTTAGGTTTCAATGTTCTTTTAAGTTCTTTTAATTATTTTTTAATTTTTAATTATTCTGCTGAAAATTATAAATGCTGAAAATTATAAAATCAGAGCTTTTTTGCTGTTTAAGAAAATTTTTGCAGCAGAAATTCAGGCAGACAATAAAATCGAATATGAGGAGTGAGTAAGATGCCAACCTATCTCTATGAATGCGATGAATGTGGACGTTTTGAAAAGATGCAGAGTATCAAGGCCAGCCCCCTGAAAGAGTGTCCGGAATGCGGCTCGGAGGTCAGGAGAATTATAGGTTCTCCAGGAGTTATTTTCAAGGGCTCCGGATTTTACTGCACCGATACCAGGGAGAAGGGGACTTCCTCCGGGGCTGACGGGAGCAAAAAGTCTGCTGAGAGCAGCGGGGACAGCGACGGGAGCAGCAGCAAGGAAACCAGTGAAAAAGCTTCTTAAAAAATTAGATAAACTCGCATGCCCTTTCCAGGGCACAAAAAGACTTGAAAATTAATGAACTAATTTTTAAGATAAATTAAAGATAAATTAGCATGCCCCCTGTGAGGGCGAAATAAGAAATGAAAAAATTACCTGTTATTTTTTTGATAAACTGATAAACTATTAAACTATCTATAACTGGTTATAACTGGCCCGGATTCATGCTTTTCAGCAGATCCGGGTTTATAGTTTAAAGAGGGCGGGGAGCGATTACAGTGCATCAGTATCTGAGGGATAACCTGTATGTTGTGGAAACCGAAAACTACGGGGAGCAGCTTCTTAAAGAGAATATCGAAAAAATTTTTGCCGAATTCAAGGTCGGTGACAAGATTTCTGCCGGTGACAGGGTTTTAATGAAGGTTAACCTGCTGATGGGCAAGGACCCCTCCCGGGCTGTCTGCACCCATCCGGAGGTAGTCAGGGCTGTTGCCAGGGAAGTTAAAGCGCTGGGAGGGGAGCCCGTGCTGGCCGACAGTCCCGGAGGGCCCTTCAATAAGCCAGCCTTAAAGCTTGCCTACAGCAGAAGCGGTTATACCGAAGAAGCCGGGAAGGGGCTTTATGAGCTGAATTATAATACCGGGAGTTTTTACGGTAAGCTTGAGAGCGGGCGGCGGGGCAAATCCTTTGAGCTCTGCAGTTTTATCAGAGAAGCGGATTTTATTATTAATCTGCCGAAGCTCAAGACCCACGGGCTGACACTCTATACCGGGGCGGTAAAAAACCTTTTCGGAGTGGTGCCGGGTACAGTTAAGGCTGGATATCATTTTAAGATGCCGAAGGTCAGGGATTTCTGCCAGCTGCTGCTGGATATAGCCGAGCTGGCTGCTCCGGATCTCACGATCATGGATGCCGTGACCGGAATGGAGGGTGCCGGGCCTTCCAGCGGAACTCCCCGGGATTTTAAGCTGTTGCTGGCTGCCAGTGATATGCTGGAGCTGGATCTGCTGGTTTCCTGGCTTTTACGGGGAGATTCTTCCTATCGGAATGATCCCCTGCCGGAGGCTATTTTGAGCCGTTACAGTCAATCCGGTGAAACCGGGGGTTATGGGCGATATATTGAAGAGAATTTCCTGAAGGAAGAAATTCCCGGCTGGCTGACCGAGAAATTCAGGGAGGTTAAGCTGCCGGATATTGACCGAACAGCTAATCTGATGGATAAGAGAATGCCGGATTTTTTGAAGAGAATTGTTATCAGGCTGGTACGGCCCAGGCCGGTTTTTACTTCGGCCTGCATTGGCTGCGGCATCTGTGAAAAGAACTGTCCGCCACAGGTTATAACTCTGGAGCAGGGGCAGGCCCGGGCCGAGCTGGAGGGCTGTATTCGCTGCTTCTGCTGTCAGGAGCTCTGTCCCCATGAGGCGGTTGAAATTGAAAAACCTCTGCTGGGCAGGCTGTTTTTTTAAATTTAGGCAGGAATCTGGTAAATTAGCTGAGAATACTAAATGTAAGTGGAAAATTAAGAGTGTGGGAAGTGTAAAAAGTGTTAGAAGGGTGCGAAGGGTGCTCTGGCCTTCTGAACTCAGGGAAAATATATAAATGTAAAATGATAGATAAAAAATCATTATATAAAGTGAGGCAGATAACTTAATGAATCTGGGCATTGTTTCTGATACCCATATTCCTGACATTATTGGAGAAATTCCAGACTGGATTATTTCCGGTCTGGCTAACTGTGACCTCATAATTCATGCCGGCGATATAACCGGCTCTGAGGTACTGGCTGAACTGAAAGAAATTGCGCCGGTGAAAGCGGTTCAGGGGAATTGTGATGAGACTGATCTGGCTGAAAGCCTTAAGCTCAGCCGGCAGTTTGAAATTGAGGGGGAAAATATTACTCTCACTCACGGTCATATTATTCAGGGAGAATTGATTACCGGACTGACCTACAGCTTTCCTGATGCTGATATGATTATTTTTGGTCATACCCATAATGCCTTTCGCCAGGAGATTGAAGGGCAGCTGCTTTTGAATCCAGGCTCGCCTACCGTGAGAAAAAGAAAGAATTTTTACAGCTTTGCCAGGGTAGAGCTTAAGGCAGGTAAAATTGCTGATATTCGTTTTGTGAAGCGGAACAGGATGTGAAGCGGAACCGGATGGGACAATAAATAAGCCGGAAGAGCAGATTAAGCCGGAAGAACAGATAAATTAAATCTGAGGAAGTAGAGGTTGTGGTGGAAGTAATGGAAGTAGTGGAAGTAATGGGAAAGGATCAATAAATGATTTGAAATGGCCTGGTTGAAATGGTCTGGATGGTTTGAGCGGGGCTGGATGATTTGATAGGGGATTGAGAAGAAAAGGGGTTTTTTCAGAATATAATGTTTTTTCTGGTGGGACACACATACTTTTTCTGTACGTAAGAGAAAAAAATTTGTTTAACTTCAGAGCTCTTAAAGTTTACTATTTTTATTTTGGGCAAAATACAATGGTTAATTACTATTTGTGGATGATAAAGCCTAAGAGATAATTTTAAGGAGGGATAGCATGTCTGTTTACGGAACAGCTCATAAGCTGGCCAGGGCAATTAAAGATTCTGAGGAATATCAGAACTTTCAGGAAGCTCGTAAGAAAGTTAAAGAAGATTCCACCAGAATCGAGCTGTTGCAGGATTTTCAGCAGCAGATTATCAAAGTTCGCAGCAAGGAAATGAGAGGCGAGGAAGTTTCTGAAGAAGAAAAGCAGCGGCTCAATGAACTGCAGAACCTTATAGAAATGAATCAGCCGGTGAAAAGATTTCTTCAGGCTCAGTCCAGGCTTTCTACCATGATAAATGATATCGAGGAAATTCTGTTCGGAGATCTTGAGCTTAGATTGCTGGATGAAGAGAAGGAAGAGGCTGAAGGTGATGAGGGTAAAGCAGATAAAACTGCAGGATTTGATGCTGGAGAAGATAAAACTGCAGGTTATGATGCTGGGGCAGATAAAACTACAGAAATTGATGAAGGAGAAGATAAAACTGCTGGATATGATGCTGAAAGTGATAAGTTTGCAGAAAATGAATCTGGCTGTGAAGATGATGATAAAAAGAGTGAAAGCTGAGTTTATAATAGTTGATAATAGTTTATAATAGTTGGTAATAGGGGCAAGAGAAGTTGAGAAAAGCTAAAGAGAATTAGATACATTTTTCGTAATTAGAGATAGAGTTTTTTAATTAGAGTTTGTCATTGAAAAGGATTTAGTAAGTTTTTGCTGAATAGAATGATTGAGAATGATTAAATTAGAAATAATGTCAGAAATGGTGTCAATAGTGTCAGAAAAAATGGTAAGACAAAAATAAAAATGTTAGAGTAAATTAAAACGCAAAACAGGGACAGCCAGAAGACCATCCCTGTTTTAAGATTTATTCATTTTATTTATTGTTATCCTGTTTTTACTGTTTTTATCTTATAATCTTATTTTATCTTATCTTATTTGTTTGTTTATGCTTTATAATTTTATGCTTTATAATCTTGATAGTTTAGTTTCACCGGGGATCTTTTTCTGGACCGGCTTTTCAGGATCTTTCAGCATGCTAAATGGCCAGATATTTTGATTTATTTTAGCTTTGTTATAATTTTTTGCTGTATTTTTCCCGGGTTAAATAGTTATCTACTATAACCGGTTAAATTGTTATTTGCTATAAATGATATGGTTATTTGCTATATCTCTTATGGTTATTACTGTTTCTTTTAGGATTTTTATTGCTTAAAGCTATTTTTTAATTATTTACATTTTGAAAGATTCACAAAGATTCACTTTAAATCTTTACCTTAAGTTCTTGGAATTGAAATCTTTGCAATTTGCAATTGGTATAACAAATTGGAATTACAGGACTTTAACAATAACAGTAGATGTTTAATTTACATTAATAACTTCCTTTACCTCGGAAAGATTTTCCTTAAGAACCCTTTCTATTCCGGATTTTAAGGTCATTGTTGACATCGGGCATCCGGCACAGGCTCCGGTCAATCGAACTTTTACTGTTCCGTCATCTTCTACATCGATAAGTTCTACATCGCCACCATCAGCCTGAAGGCCGGGGCGAATTTGATTCAGGACATCTTCAACCTTTTCTCTATCCATTAAAACTTCACCTCCTGATACTTGTTTATAATCAAAAGCATTATAAGCATGAT
>PWHA01000285.1 GCA_003554685.1 Halanaerobiaceae bacterium | reverse complement strand
GGCAGTGTACCTCACTTCAGGGAGAAATAGAGTGGTTAAATCAGCCGGAGAAAAAGATAAGATATTTCCGCAATTTCCTTGAACTGATGTCTCTGATTAGTGATGCCCTGGAACTTGCCGGGGATCCAGAGGCAGATTATAATTTAACAGGCTGGCAGGATCTTGATTCTTCTTAAAAGTTTAAATTGTATTATTTAAGGGTTAAACCTCCTGAAGCTGGAGGATAACCATAGATGTAAAACCGTAGATTTATAAGCAGATAGGAGGTGGCGGTAAAAAGCTGAGTTTGAGTTGGAGATTATAATTTAACTTTCCTCAGGTGAGATTTTAACACTAAAAAATTAGGGGGATTAAAAAATGAGAAAATTATTTACAGTTTTACTAGCTTTAGCTCTGGTAGTGGGAATGAGTTCCTTTGTTATGGCAGAAGGTAATAATAATGGAGAACCTGCAGAAATTTTTGGTGATGCTAGTCTCAACGTAGGCATAACAGTTCATCCCTATGGTGAATTTGGTATTGTCACAGATTTGTACCAGAACAGATATGATGGTGATGGAAACGCCATCCTAGCAGGTTTATTTAATGACATGGAAATTGGTGCGCCTGGTTTGTATGTAAGTGATGGTAGTGCAACCGAGTCAGTTGCTAGACCTCTTTTTGGTGCTCCAGAAGCTGTGAATGTTTTTGATAATGATAGTGTAGAAATGCTGGTTGTAGCAGCCAATGTTGATACAATTTTAACTATGGAAGCAGATTTTGCTGGATGGGATCCTGATTTTGTACAGTTGATGTTCCGTTTCTCTTCTAATGATGATATTAGGGACAGATTTGATGGCAGTATAGTCATACCAACTTTTAATCCTGCTACTGAAACTTTATATTCACCATTCGCAAATGAACCTCACTATAATACTACAAGATGGTCAGGGCTACTTTACGAAAATAACAACGAGTTAATAGCACGTGGTAACATCTCATTTAACACAATAAATTATCTTGCTGATCTAGAAAACTGGATGGGTATTGCAGGTTCCAGTTGGGGAGATAGTTGGGAATATGTATCTAATTTACCAGATGGTCAAACATCTGCTAATATTGAAGTTCCCTTCAATCAATGTACCCCCACTCATATCCATGTTAATGGCGCACTATATTTAGAAAAAGCCACAGCTTTAAGAGCTGCCGATTATAGTGTTCCTTTAACCTTTACCTTAGCAGCTGATATGTAATAAACTTGTTTTATTGCAGGCCAGAAAGCTAATTTCTTTCTGGCCTGCTTTTTTATCAAGCTCTAGTGAGGTGATACACCAATGAAGATTAAGTTATTATGTATCCAAATAGTAGTATTATTTGCTATATTAGTCGCTTTCTCAGTACCGATATCTGCTATCCAGGTTTCGCCCTTGTTGCTCAACTTGGAATTATCACCAGGTGAAAGCGAAAACTTTTATATCGATATTACCGGGGGGACAACCAGGACAGAGATGACAATTAATTTAGTCGATGTCGTGCAGTCTCTTGATGGAAGGTTGAGTTATATAACTACAGAAACACCCACAAATCCAGTACTGGACTGGATAGAGTTTGAAAATAACAGGGTCATGCTACCAGCTAGAGAGGTAACTAGAATTCCCGGAACAATTAATGTTCCCTTTGATGCTGGAGGCTCCCATACAGCAGTTATTATGATTGAAGAATCTGAAGCTCTTGATAGGCCAGGTTCAATAATGGCCTACAGAATACGTTATGCTGTCAGAATAAATATCAATATTGACCGTCCCAGTCAATTAGCCCAGCTGGAAGTGCTTGACTTAGCAATAGAGCTAAATGATACCGGTAGGCCAATAATCAAAACTCATTTTGAGAATAAAAGTCCTTTAAGTTTTCCTGCAGTAGCTGACGTTACCATTAGAACCGAGGACCGGAGGCTTCTAGAAAGGGTACCAGTCTTTAGCCCGGCCACTTCTTTAACCAGAAGAGAAAATTTTAGAGTATATCCCTATAGTGAGCTCATTTACAGAGGTGAAATTACGGAACTATTGTATCCTGGTATATATGAACTGCAGCTCTTTATGCGATATGCTGACGGACGTCAGGTTATT
Organism: Halanaerobiaceae bacterium; assembly: GCA_003554685.1. Lineage (GTDB taxonomy): Bacteria > Bacillota > Halanaerobiia > Halanaerobiales > Halarsenatibacteraceae > T1SED10-84. The sequence continues at coordinate 6,091 of PWHA01000285.1, read as the reverse complement.
CAAAGAAAAACAGTGGAAATTGATGAAAGTTATCTGGCCGATAGAGAAATCAAGCATGTGAGCTTTGAACCAGCGCAGCTTTCTTTAAATTTACGCCCGGGGGCAACATCAACTCAGATGATAGAATTTTCCAATCGTACTGCTGAACCTATCAGGATTAAAACCAATCCTGGTGAAGTTAGGTATGATTATCCCAATTCAATTTTTAGTAATATAAATGTTGAGATTAGAGGTGAGCGTGATTTTATTATACCTCCTCGCAGATCAGGGCGCCAACTGCTTATTTTTCGAGCACCCAGAGAGCTAGCAAGTGGTGGATATTATGGCTTTCATAATATTGAAGTTTACAATCAGGCAGGAGAGCTCCTGGAGACCCACTTTATTGAATTAGATGCCCTCATCGGTACTGATATAAAAATGGCAGCAGCCATAACTGACCTGATTTATAATCAGGGAGAAAGGGAAGATTTATTTAGTTTAACGGTTAAAAATGAAGGAAGGAAAGCCATTCTTCCCCAGGCCCGTCTGGAGCTAATTGATGCCGCTGGAGATTTATATGCTAATATATACTTTGATTTAGATGATACAATGAGTAGAGTTTTACCGGATCATTATGGTCATTATCTGGGTGAAAGAAGCGGCAGGATAACTCCAGGACAGTATACCGCCCGAGTCTTTTTAACTGAAAGTGGCCAGGAACTCGACAGCCAGGACTTTGTCATCGAAATAGATTAAGTTTTTTAGGAGGGGATAAAAATGAGGTCTAAAAGTATTATAATGATAATGATTATTTTGTTTTTAAGTCTAATTGTGGTTATACCTCTGCAGGCAGAAGAAATAGATGAGCCTTTGGTTTCAACCCTCTTTTTTTATACTGATATACAGGAGGCTTTAAATGAAATAACCCTGCAGACCGGTGTTAATATAATTGCTGATGATTCAGTCCGGGGTTATGTGACACTGGATTTAGAGGAGGTCCCTATAGAGCAGGCTTTAACGATGATGTTATTAAAGGGAGGTTATTCCTTTAGGAAAATCGATGATTATTATCTCGTCAGTGTTATTGATCCCCGTAGCCCTAATTTCCAGCGTATTGCTGAAACAGAAATAATTAAATTGCAGTATATAACTGCTGCTGAAGCCATAGCTCTACTACCTGCTCATTATGAGAGGTATCTCCGTAGTAGTGGAGTCAGGGATATGATAACCATAACAGCTACCCCGGAAATTATTGAAGGTTTTAAGAGAGATTTGGCGAAAATTGATACTCCGGCCCAGGAAGTTATGATCCAGGTACTGGTAACAGAAATCTCCTCTGAACTGATTAACGAACGAGGCGGAGATTTGTTTAGGTTTTTAAATTTGGAGCAGGATGATGATTATTTTCAGTTGCAGTATGACCGAGCTGGTTTTGCCGGAATCTTAGGAAGGGATTTTGGGGAACTTGAAAGTCGTTTGAGATTTCTTTCTCAGACTGAGGATGTGGAGATTAAAGCTAACCCCCGGGTTCAGGTAACAGACCGGGAAACAGCCACTCTCTTTATCGGAGAAGAGCAGGTTATTATTTTAGAACCAGCTAATGCCAGCGCCAGACTGGAGAGGGTTGATGTCGGGGTTTCCATCGATGTAACTCCCAGAATATTAAATGATGAATATATCAAAATGAGGATAAAACCTGATATTAGCCACTTCAGTGAAGAAAGACAGGAGAGATTGGTCGTTAAAAGAAGTGAGCTAGACACCACTGTCTATGCCCGCAACGGTGCCCAATTGACTTTAGGAGGCATGACTTTGAGCAGGGAGACTGAATTTGTCAGCACAGTACCTCTGTTAGGAGAAATTCCTCTTGTCCGCTGGTTTTTCCGCCAGGAGACTGAAAGGGAATCAGAAAGAGAGCTGCTCATCTTCTTAACTCCTGAAATTATTGGGAAGTGAGAATTATGAAAAGAGTAGAAACTCTTAGCATGGCTCTCAAAATAGTATCTTCTTTAGCACTGACTGTATTTTTGCTACTGGCTGTTTTTAGTTATTTTTTAACAGATTTGGCGGCAGCCGGTATAAATACAACAGAAAATTTATCTTCCCCAGGCTTAATTGAATATCAGTTACAGGTGGTGGAAATAACCGAAAGAGAGCTGCAGCGGTTTGGTTTAAATAAAATGATGCTTGACCCGGATATGATAGATATCACAACTTTTATCTCCCGGGATAATATTATTGAAATAGCAGCAAATGCTGGCAATCTATTATTCCAACTTGATGCCTATCAGGCTAGCCTGGTTACCTCTCAACAGGTTGCCCCTATGTTGTATACTGTCCTCGGAGAGTCAGTTTCTTTAAAATTAGCGGAAGAAATTCTGGAGATTGATAGCAGATACCAGGGAGGGCTTTTGCGGCTGCAACAGCTGATTGAAATTGATCTGCTACCGACAAAATTAGCTGAAGATAAAAGTGTCATGACTGACATTAGGCTTAACCTTGGGGAGGCTTCTGCAGTTGAAACCAGATTTAGAAGTGTGGAAAACCAACCACAGTTAATTGGTTTTATCAATTGGAACCGTCAATCTACTCCCACACAGCTTTTATATCGAAGGGAGGTTAAAGCAGCTTCAACCTTTCTTGTTTTTTTACAGCACCGACTCTTAGAAATAAATACTATCGGCAGCCAGACCAACATGTTAGCTGCAGCTGGTCTGGATAATCTACTATGGCCTAGCATTGTTCCAGTAATACCGCTGCCGGGTTATTTGCAAATAATGCTTGGTCCTGATATAAACCTATTGCTCTTAGATCAGGAGCAGGGAGCGGCCTTTGAAATCAAAACAGCCCGCCGACTCGATAATATTGAAATAGGGTTGGATGGAATAATAAGAGAAGAACTGCGACTTGGTTTTCGGGCCCTAAAAAATAGAAAACCTGATAGTGAAGATATCGAAATAGCAGTAATCTTATCAGAAAGGCTCTTTATTGGTGACCATTTTGAAATATCTGGTGCCTATTATCCAGTATTTTTCAATTTAGAGGAAAGAGATTTTACTGCTGAACATGCCTACTGGCTGGAGACAGCCCTTAAATTTTCTCCACTGTCAGCCCGATTTCGCTATAATTCTAAAATTGGTTGTTATGCTCTCAGTGCCTTTTTAGGAGTGAATTTAACTGATAATATGGCATTAATAGGAGGAGCTCAGGGTAATAGTGGGGGAGTAGAAAAATATACTCTGGGTTTAAGGTTTGAGTTTTAGTAATGTTTTCATCTGGTAGAAGTTGTCCCCAGTTTAGGCCAGGCTACTTGCTGGTGGTCTGGCCTTATAAATTTGTTTTATTTAAGCCATGGGAGTTAAAGAATAGTCTAGGTATTTTGACAAAAGGGAGGGATTAAAAATGAGATTTAATACCAGAAGAGAAGTTACAAAGAAATCTGGCTTAAAATATTTATTAGTTTTTATTATTATACTGTTAGTGGTTATAACTTTATCAGTGCCAGGAAGATTACAGGCTAAATCTTCAGTTTTAGGTTATAGTGAGCTTAAGGTAAATATACCTGTCACTTCCTTTGCACGCTTTACAATCTTAGACTCAGGAGATAGAGCTACCGATTACGACCCGGATTCCTTTTTTTCAAATGATTTTTTAGCAATAGAGGTTCTAAATCCCCTGGAATCATATACAAATGAAGTTAGCTGGGAAGTTGAAACAAATAGTAGCAATATTTTGTTATCCTTTAAATCTATCGGGTATGATGAAAATGATGATATAGGCAGTCTGACAGATGATTATATCAAGGAATTTGTCCGTTATAAGATAAAAGATAGTTCATCAATTTATGATAGCAGTGAATTTGCTCCTGGAGAGGGAATAACAGATATTGAGTATAATAAAGGAACCTTTACTGTAGCCTATTCGCCTGAATCAACCGATAAATTTTGGTGTGCCAATGAGGCCGGTCAGTATAGAGATGTTATTCTGGTAACCATCTCTGAGATACCAGCTCTATCCACAGAGACTGCCTTTGCCGGTGATACTACTGGCCCAGGTGATTCAGCCTGGTGGTTCTATTTTGACATTAACGATGGTATAACCCAGCAGATCATTGCTGGACAGCACATTCAGGCCGGTTATATTGATTTGGAAAAACAAAATGGTGAAGTTAATATATCTTTATATCTATTTTCTGGTTGGAGTTTGAAGGACCATCATGAAGCAGTTAAAGTCCAGGGGTACCAAAATTTCACTGATCTGCCGGAAAGAAGACCATCAGCAGGTCAATTTACCACTTATAAAGGAGATAAATTAAACTTTTCTTTTGAAGATGACAACTATCAATATTTTGTAATTCATTTAGATCTGGTGGAACAATATTAAAAAATTATCAAGGCAAGCAACAATAAACCCCCTTACAATCAGGGGGTTTATTGCTGAAAAGTTATATTAGGGGGTTATGATTAATTATTGAAGTATTCTTCTACTGTTAATTCAAAATCATAACTTCCTTCATTTAATTCAACTTTGCCCGTGGTGGCAAAATAATCGCCATTTTCCAGGACATTATTTCCTCGTACATCCAACCAGACCATAACCTCATATTCTCCATCCGGTACATTTTCAATTACAAATTGCTGATCAGTAATTTTAGCCCTATCTTCTGCTACTACATTAATATTACCGTCATTATACTCACCAACGAGCACCCTTGCTTCAGTAACCTGATTAGCACCCCAGTAGGTATTTATCATGCCATATCCATACTCTTCATTAAAACCTGGTTCGCCTAAATCTATAGCTGTTTGTTGTAATAAATTGCGTACTTCACTGGCGTTAACACCTTCGGCTATCATTAAGCCTGCCAGACCTGCCACCTGAGGAGCGGCCATTGAGGTACCAGACATGGAAGTTATATAATGACTTTCCACTGTACTCCAGATATCTGTCCCGGGAGCAGCAACATCAATTTCTGGTCCATAATCTGAATAGGAGGCCAGTTCTGGAGCACCATTTTCATTATAAGAAAGAGCACTAACAGCAATAACTTCATTCAAACGAGCTGGATACCCTACTATATCACTGGCAGAATTACCAGCAGCAGCTACCATAATTACTCCTGCTTCATCTGCTTTTTGGACCGACTCTTCAATTAATTCAGGAGTAGTGTTATCTCCACTCATTCCCAAAGACATGTTAATAACATCTGCTGGCTCAATGGGATGATCTTCTAATAATCCGGCAGCAAATAAAATTCCTTGAGATATTGTCCATTCGCTGCCCATACCACCATCGCTCAAAACTTTGACTGGCAATAATTCGCTATCCCACATTACCCCAACAACTCCGCGGTCATTATTAGCCTTGGCTCCAATAATACCGGCCACATGGGTTCCATGTCCATGACCATCATGAGCATTATTATCATCATTTATAAAATCATAACCTGAATCTCTATCAACAAACTCTTCTAATTCATAGTTGCTGTCATAAATTCCGGTATCTAATACCGCCACCCTGACATTATTAGAACCGGTAATATCACGCCAGGTTTGGGGTAATCGCATCACAGAGGGAGCCCATTGCTTATAATAATACTCATCATTGGGTTCTTCAAAATCCTGGATGGTAAAAACATTGTTAGGACGGGCTGACCTGATTCCGCTTTCGGCGCTGGCTATACTAAGAGCTTCTTCCCGGATCAAGTTTTCCGGCACCTCTACCAGCATGGTATTTAGTTCAGCTAAATAATCAAGAAATTTGTAACCTAAATCCTGAGCTTTGGCTTTAGCTGTTTCTCTATCAAAGCCAGATTCTAATTGTAAAATCATTTCATTGGCTGCCTGCGCCTCTATAGCAGTTTTTTCCTCTTCGGCAACCTCCCAAAAGTCTCCAGTTGCCTCTGCTAGATTATTATTCTCTACCACTGAACTGGGGAAGTTATGATTCCAGTCAAAGGTTCCGCTAACTTCAATATCACCGGGTTCTGGTTCCGGTTCTGGCTCGGGCTCAGGTTCTGGTTCAGGTTCCGGCTCGGGTTCTTCTTCCTCTGAGCCATCTTTGATATTGACCTCTAAAGATGCTGGATCTCCCTTATCAAAGGAGATTAAAT
>PWHA01000218.1 GCA_003554685.1 Halanaerobiaceae bacterium | reverse complement strand
TATTTCTGGTGTTAGGTGTCCTGATTTCCGGGACTTCCTTTACCGGTTACGGTACCAGCAACTGGCTTTATTTTATCGGACTGGCTGCCGGGCCTACGGTAATTGGTCATTCTGTTTTAAACCTGGCAGTTCGCTATGTTCCAACCACTCTGGTATCGGTGGCTATCATTGGAGAACCTATCCTGACCACCATTCTGGCCTGGATTCTGCTGGGAGACAGGATAACCATCCTGACTTTTGTGGGCGGAGCAATGATCCTTTCCGGAGTTGTTTATACCATGCTGAAGCAGTCCAGGAGAGCCACTACCACTCCGCCCCAGGAACATTAAAAGCAAATACTGCCTGATAGCTCAAATCCGGTACTGAGATAGAATACTTGATAGACTATTTGTTTCCACCAGGAAAGGAAGAAAAAATGACTGAAGAAATAAAAGGAAAAAGAGGGAGACAGCAGGAGCAGAACAGCGATTATTTAATCCGGGCAATTACCGGAGATCGTCAGATTCGGGCCATAGCAGTTAAAACAACCGGTCTGGTTGAGGAAGCCCGGCTGATTCACCAGACCTCTCCTCTGGCAAGTGCTGCCCTGGGACGAACACTGACCGGAGCTCTGATGGTGGCCTCTCTATTGAAATCGGGAAAGGAAATTTCTCTGCAGTTTCAGGGAGATGGTCCACTGGAGAAAATCGTTGCTGAAGCCGATCTCAACGGCAGTGTTCGGGGTTATGTTAAAAATCCCCGGGCCAATTTGCCCATGGATCAGGAGGGTAAGCTGGCGGTATCCCGGGGAATCGGCAGAGGCACCCTGATTGTCAGAAAGGATCTGGGTTTGAAGGAACCCTATGAGGGCCAGGTCCCTCTCGTCAGCGGGGAGATCGGAGAAGACCTGACTTATTATTTTACCAAATCCGAACAGACACCCTCCTCGGTGGGAGTCGGTGTTCTGGTCAATACCGATCTTTCCATAGCAGCTGCCGGTGGTTTTTTAATCCAGCTTTTCCCCGAAGCAGAAGATGAATCTGTTTCCCGGCTGGAGAAAAATATTGAGGCAATCAAATCGATCAGCAGCCTGATAAAGCAGGGTATGAGCCCGGAAGATTTTCTCTCGGAAGTGCTGGAGGGTCTGGAGTTTCGTATTATGGAAAGCAAAAAGGTGCAGTACAGCTGCCGCTGCAGCCGGGAGAGGGTGGCAGCCCTGCTGGAAGGCCTGGATCCTGAAGAAATCAACCAGACTCTGGAAGAACAGGGAAAGGTTGAGGTCGGCTGTCATTTTTGTAATGAAAGTTATGAGTTTTCCGCAGAGGATATAGAAAAACTTGAAATGAACTCAGATAATTAGCAAAACAATGATTAAATACAATTAATGATTATTCGTGTTTAAATTCTTGATCAATTACAGAGTGTTCTTTATATAAGTATATCAGGGAGGGATTACTTTGCTAAATGAAGCAGCAAATATTGTTAAAGGTCTGGCAGCAGATGCAGTGGAAAAAGCCAGTTCGGGACATCCCGGGATGCCGATAGGCTGTGCTGAAATCGGGACTTTATTATACAGTGAGGTGCTCAAACATAATCCTGAGGCTTCTGAGTGGCCGGACCGGGATAGATTTGTACTTTCTGCCGGTCATGGTTCCATGCTGTTATATTCTCTCTTGCATCTCTCAGGTTATGAGCTGTCGCTGGAGGATCTGAAAAATTTCCGTCAGCTGGGTTATGCCACTCCCGGTCATCCGGAATATGGTGATACTCCGGGGGTGGAAACCACCACCGGCCCCCTGGGGCAGGGGTTTGCCAATGCGGCAGGTATGGCCATTGCCGAAAGGATGCTGGCTGAGAGGTATAACCGGCCCGGATATGAAATTTTTGATCATTACACCTATACAATTGCCGGAGACGGCTGTATGATGGAAGGGGTTACCAGCGAAGCGGCTTCCCTGGCCGGCCACCTGGGACTGGGGAAATTAATTGCTATCTATGATTCCAATGATATCTCAATCGAGGGCAGTACCGAACTGGCCTTTACCGAGGATGTGGCAGCCCGATTTAGGGCTTACAACTGGCAGGTTATAGATGATGTTGATGGACACAGTATAGAGGAAATGCGCTCTGCTCTGAATAAGGCCCGGTTAGAGCAGGATAGACCCGCTTTGATTGTGGCCCGAACCCGGATTGCCCGGGGTGCGCCTGGTAAGGAGGGCAGCGCCTCTGCCCACGGTGCTCCCCTGGGAGAGGATGAAGTCCGGGGTCTGAAGGAAAACATTGGTCTGCCGCTTGATGAGAAGTTCTATATTCCGGACAAAATCAGGGAATTCTGGCAGGAAAAAATGGTCGTAAAAAAGCAGGAGTATCAGGCCTGGCAGAAACTTTTTCAGGGCTGGCAGCAGGAGTTTCCCGATCTCTATCGGGACTTACAGCAGTCTCAGGAACTAAAGCTTCCCGGGAATCTGGAAGAAAAGATAACCGCCCTGGAATTCCCCGAAAAAATCGCCACCCGCAAGGCCAGCGGTAAGGTTTTGAAGCTTCTAGCCGAAGAATTGCCCTATCTCTGCGGGGGCTCGGCCGATCTGGCTCCCTCCACTAAGACCTATCTGGATGGCAAAGGTGAGATCCAGAAAGATCAGTTTGCCGGTCAGAATTTCCGTTTTGGTGTCAGGGAACATGCCATGGGGGCAGTGGTTAACGGCCTGGCTCTGCATGGAGGCCTGAGACCCTTTGCCGCTACCTTTCTGATCTTCTCTGATTATATGCGTCCGGCGGTCAGGCTGGCGGCTTTAATGCATCAGCCTGTTATCTATGTTTACACCCACGATTCCATCTTTATTGGAGAGGATGGTCCCACTCATCAGCCGGTTGAGCAGCTGGAGTCTCTGCGCCTGATACCCGGCCTTAAAGTTCTTCGCCCGGCAGACGGTGAAGAAACTGCCCGGGCCTGGTTGACTGCCCTGGAAAACAAAGATGGTCCAACAGCCTTAATTCTGACCAGACAGGGACTGCCAGCTCTGAAGAAGGATAATCCGGTGGATATGAACCGGGGTGGCTATGTTATCAGGAAAGCAGAGAAGCCGGCGGTTATAATGCTGGCCAGTGGCAGTGAGGTTTCTCTGGCAGTGGCAGCGGCAGAAGAGCTTGAACAGGAAGATATCAGCTGCCGGGTAATTTCTGTTCCTGATCGGGAAAACTTTACCGCTAATCTGGCTGACAATAATGCCGGACCGAATAATGCCGGACCGCTTAAACCTCAGTCAGCCCTCAGGGTGGTTCTGGAAGCCGGAGTTGACCGGGGCTGGTATCAGTTTCTGGGCTCCCAGGATCTCAGTTTTTCAGTGGAAGGATTTGGAGCCAGCGGACCGGGAGAAGAAGTTGGTCGACACTTTGGTTTAGCTGCTGGAAATATTGCCGAAGAGATAAAAAATTATCTGGCATAGGTAGTAAGCTGGCTGATCGGGTCTGGCGGTTCATAAATTTATGTTTTTCAGGAGGTAATTGGTTATGTCCAGGGGTAAAACAAGACAGAGGGCAGGGATAGCAGCCCTGCTGACAGCAGCGCTGATAATTGTTCTGCTGACTCCTGCCAGTATTCAAGCTGAAGTCACTCCGGTTTTTCCTTCCGGGGTGCGGGAAAGTGAAATGTTTGATTATCCTGAGTTTTCTCTTCCGGAGGCAGAACTAAATGAGGAAGAGGCAGAAAAAATGCAGCTGGTGCTGGATGGGATTTTCTCTCAGCAGCTGGAAGAACATGAGATACCTGGTCTGGCAGCAGTGGTTGTTAAGGACGGTGAAACTGTTTACAGCCAGGGTCTGGGCTATGCCAGTCTTAAGGAAAAAGAGGCCTTTGATCCAGCTGAGCATTTAATCCGTCCCGGCTCGGTGGGCAAGATCTTCACCTGGATTGCTGTCCTTCAGCAGGTGGAGGCTGGAGAACTTGATCTCTACCGGGATGTTAACCAATATCTTCCCGAACCCTACCGTCTGAATCCTCCTGGAAATAATTATGTTACTCTGCGGGATTTGATGACTCATAGTGCCGGTTTTGAAGATCGCATGGTGGGAATATTGAGTGACCCCGATGCTGAACTTAAAAGTCTGGAAGATTATATTGCCGGTGATGGTCCTGCTCTGGTTCGTCCTTCGGGAGAGGTTGCGGCCTACTCCAATTACGGCACCACTCTGGCCGGTTATCTGGTGGAAGTGGTGTCCGGGATGCCCTATACAAATTATCTGGAGGAAAATATTTTCCAGCCCCTTAATATGGGGAGCAGTACCGTCCGTCAGCCCCTGCCGGAAAAGCTAGAAGATAGAATGAGCCGGGGATATAATCTTGAGAACGGGAGATTTATCCCGGGTGATTTTGAGGTATTCCAGGAATATCCGGCCGGAGGCCATACAGTGTCTCCTGCTGATATGTCCAGACTGCTGACCTTTTTGCTGGCTGAAGAGGGAAGTGAAGAGCAAGAGATATTGAGTCTGGAGTATCGGAAAAAGCTGCTGGAAATTCTTTTTCAGCAGCATCCCGAAACCGCCGGGTTCAGCCATGGTCTGATGGAATACGATCTTTTTGGAGAAAAAATGTTCTGGCATGGCGGTGATACCAGGCTCTTTCACAGCGGACTTTTTATTCTGCCGGACCGCAGTACCGGGATTTTTGTTACCTATAACGGCCCTGGTGGTACTTTTGCCCGGCTGGAGCTGCTCAGAGCCCTGGGTCGGGCTCACTGGAATCTGGATTATCAGGTGCCTCTTCCGGCAGAGGATCCTGAGCTTGCAGAATATACCGGAAATTACTATTCCACCAGAAGAGCTCAGACTACTCCTGAAAAACTGCTGGCTGTTTTGAACCAGGTAAGGGTCAGGTCGGCAGATGATTATCTGCTGGTTTCCGGTTACAGGGACAGAGCCTATTATCCTCTAGAAAGGGATGTTTTTGTCAGCCAGACCGGCGGCGATTATCTTTACTTTACCCGGGACGGCGATGACAGGGTTGAGATGATGTTTGAGGGCAATAATCCGGTGGAAGCTTATGAAAGACAGCCCTGGCATCAGAATTACCTGCTCCATTCTGGTATTGTGCTGCTGGCTCTGCTGAGCTATATTCTTACCCTGCTGGTAAATATTCGCCGGTTATTTAAGGGAAGTAGAGTTTCGGGACTGTCAACCCGCTCCAGAATTCCCTCCTGGCCGGGAATTGCCCTGGCACTGCTGGGATTAATTTTTCTGGGTCTGCAGGTACTTATCATTTATCAGCTGCTTGAGGCTCCTTATGGCTGGCCTGCACTTATGGGCCTGGCCGGACTCCTTCCGATAGTTATGCTGCTTTTGATTATTAAAATTATTTATCAGCTGATCAGGAAGGGTCCACTGGCCCGGGGTTTTATTAACCAGCTGCTGCTGGTTATAATTTCCCTGAGCTTTATTCTCCTTCTCTATAATTATAACTTCATAGGCTTCGGGGTGTTTTTCTAGTTAACCCGATAAATTATTATTCAGGCAGGATAGCGGTAATAATTATAGAATAATTATTTAAAGATTAAGTGGCCATTATTATCTTGGCGGGTTTCAGGAGGTATTAAAAAATGAATTTTTCCGGAAGTATAATATTTTTTGGCTGCCAGGATCTTGACAGCATAAGGGATTTTTACGGTGAATTTCTTGATTTTGATTTATATAAAGACCAGGGCAGCTGCCTGATATATAAGCTGCCCGGGGGTAACTATCTGGGTTACTGTCAGCATTTGGAAAAGAAAGCTGCTGATAGGAGTCCGATAATAACCCTCCTCTGTGAAACTCAGAAGGAGGTTGATGAGTTTTATCATTATTTTAAGAACACTGATAGACCGACAGATCAGCCTCCTAAAGTTAATGAAAAGTTCAATCTCTATCATTTTTTTGCCCGGGATCCCGAAGGATACACTCTGGAAATTCAGTGCTTTCTTTAACAGTCAAATTATATCGGAAGCTCAAATAATATATCCTGACAGAAGTCCGATAGCCAGGCCCAGCAATATGCCGGCCAGAATTTCAAAGGGAGTATGACCGATAAGCTCTTTGAGTTCCTCCTTGATCAGTTCTTTGTTCTCTTCCAGGCGTGATAAATCCAGCTCTCTGATCAATCTGTTTAAAACATTGGCCTGCTTGCCCACTGCTCTTCTTACCCCACCGGCATCATAAATGGTTATCAGGGCAAAAACTGCTGTTATGGCAAAAATATCTGAGTCTAAACCGTGCCTGAGGGCGATTACCGTTGTCAGGCAGGTCACAAAGGCTGAATGAGAACTGGGCATTCCCCCGGAACCAATAATCCGAGAAAACCGGGGAGGAAAGGAATTAAAAACCTTTAGTATTTGGGCAAAAACCAGGGCCAGAAGTGCTGCGGGCAGGGGAGACATATTTGTGATCACCTCGAAATAATATATTTTTTATCTGTGAAACAAGAGATATATCTGGTTTTCTTTAATATCCACTATATAAGAGCAGGTCACCGGTACAGAAGTTTTAAGCAGTGTAAGGTTTTTTGTTTTTCTAATATGTTTTTCGCTTCCGAAACTAAAGAACTTTTATTTTTGAATTTATACTTTCAGAATTTATACTTTCAGTGAGTTTATCACTTTTTTAACTCTATTCATAGGATTTTATAGTGTTATTTATTTTATAGTTATAGTATTATATCACTTTTTGCTTTTTATTTTTTTACCTTTTAGACTATATTAGTATTATATCAGATTTTTTCTACAGTTAAACTAGATTTGCTATTACCGGCTGTGACAGTTCCGGTTCAGCAGCAGAGAAATCAAACAAAGCAGGTGAAAATATGGCCGATCCGGTACAGTATTTAAATTCTCTGCCAATGTTTGGCAGCGGAGAAGGATTTAAACCGGGACTGGAAAGAGTAGCAAGGCTCCTTGATTCAACCAATTATAAGGAAGACAATTTGAAATTCATTCATGTAGCAGGCAGCAATGGCAAGGGTTCTGTTATTGCCATGCTGGATTCAATCTTTTCCCGGGCTGGTTTTTCAGTTGGCAGATATATTTCACCTCATATCATCGATTTTAGCGAAAGAATAAAATGGGCTGGAAAATTTATCAGCCGGGAGGAACTCAAATCTCTGGTAGCTGAGATCAGACCCCTGGTGGAGCAGCAGGCGCTCTGGCGGGATATCGGCAGTCCCACCTTTTTTGAGGTGGTAACGGCCGCTGCTCTTCTTTATTTTTCCCGAAAAGAACCTGATCTGGTTCTGCTGGAAACAGGCCTGGGAGGCAGGCTGGATGCCACTAATGTTATATCCAGTCCGGTGGCAGCAGTAATTACCACAATTGCTCTGGAACATACTCGATATCTGGGAAACACCCTGGCAAAGATAGCCCGGGAAAAAGCGGGAATAATAAAACCTGATTCTCTGGTTATTACGGGAGAAAAGAAGCAGGAACCCCTCCGGGTAATTGAAGAAGTTGCCCGGGATAATAGAGCCAGGATTTATTACAGCAGCCAATTTTTTCAGGTTAATCTCAGGGAGCAGAGCCTTGGGGGGCAGAGCTTTGAATTTGTCAGCGGGACAGCAGAATCTCACTTTGCCGAATTAGCCGACATCTACTGTTCCCGGAAACTTTTCCTGCCTTTAAATGGCAGATATCAGCTGGAGAATGCCAGGCTGGCCTGTGCCATCACCGCCCTGCTGCAGGAAAAATTTCCCGTCAGCGACCGGGCTGTAGCAGCCGGTCTGGCTGCTACCAGCTGGCCCGGGAGGCTGGAGGTGGTAAGAAGTTCACCACCGGTAATCATTGACGGCAGTCACACTCCGGCAGGCATAAAATATCTGGTGGAATTTTTACAGGATAACTTCTCCCGGGATAAAAGGATAACCATCATTCTGGCGGTGCTGCGGGATAAGGATTTAAATAAGATCATCGATGTTCTGGACTTTCGCCGGGAGAAGCTGAAAATTATCCTTACCAGCAGTAAAGCCAGCCGGGCCTTTCATCCCCGGGATAAGGCTCAGAACTGGAGTGAAAAAGTAACCCTTAAACCTGATGCTTATCTCTGGCAGCTAACAAAGGAAAGTCTGGAAAATCAGCAGGAGGATGAGGTGCTCTGTCTTACTGGTTCGCTGTATAACCTGCTGGAAATCAGAAATGATTTAATAAAACTAATTGCAGAGCAGTAAAATTTTTTTCCGGGAGGTGAAAGCATGGACAAAAGAACAGCAAGAAACAGGGAGAATAAAAG
>PWHA01000063.1 GCA_003554685.1 Halanaerobiaceae bacterium | reverse complement strand
TTTTACACCTCATTACAGTTATTCACAATCACATTTGCGTATTTTCTTAATTACCTATTAGAAAAAACTATCGTTCCAAAAATACTATTTCTTAAAAAATCCTTTGATAAAAACATTTTTTTTCATCTTAGATTGCATGAGAAAATTAGAAGTGCAAAACTTCCAGAAAGGAGAGAGGTCAACATTTACCCTCGGAAACAACCTTTTTTCCCTTGAAGAATTGTTTTAAGTGATATTTTTTGTTTTTCTTATTTAAGACTCTTCCATTTTGACTTTAGCAAAATTATCAATAAAAAGGCCTTGTTTTATGACTATATTTCCCCAATTTCTAAATTCCTCCTTCAAGAGCATCTTTCAAAGTTCAAATAAGGGGTGATACAATTTCATCCCAAACCCATCTATTTCCACTACTTAACCTTATAAAAATCTTATCCTTCCCTTCGCCAAATTCTAATTTAACCCCCAAAAAAAGGTTATTACACCCAATTATGGCAAAAAAGAACCCAGGAGAAACAATTCTCCTGGGTAGTTGCTTTTTACCATACATCACTTTTTATTGCTTACCCAATTTCCTTAATGACCGACCGCAGAACCACCTCTTCTGGGATCAGCAACCCCAAGCAGTCCGTCCTCAGTAAATTCAATAGCATGTATTCCACCGAAATAAAGATCCAATTCATCTCTTATTGTAAGGTTATGCCCTATCCTTTCCAGCCTCTCATAAGTTAATTCCGGAAATCCACCTTCAATTTGTGTGGTTGCCCCGATACTGTGAATCCGGGGTTGGACCATTGCCTCTTCGAGAGATAAACCCTGATCAACCATATTAATTAACAAACAACCCATTGCTGCAGGAATCCTTGAACTGGCAGGAGATCCAAGGACCAAGTAAGGGTCTTCATCTCTAAAAACAATTGTTGGCGCCATATTGCTCCGCGGCCTTTTCCCGGGTTGTATTTCATTCAATGTGTCGGGAACATACCAAAAACTTGTCATAGCATTATTCATTACAATACCTGTTCCCTCAATTGCCACCTTCGAACCAAAGAAATAAACAATAGTATTTGTGCTGGAAACAATGTTACCATCTCCATCAGCTACAGAAAAGTGAGTAGTATTCCCTGCTGGGTTTCCGTCAACAAAATCCTCAGGTTCAATGCTACTTATTGGATTCCTTCGTTTTAAACGGATCTGCAGCCTTAAAGCTTCTGCATAATCCTTATCGAGCATTCCCTCTATTGGTATGGGTTGGGGAACAAAATCCGGATCTGCAACAAACCGAAGCCGATTATTGTTTGCATGTCTTTGGGCGTGGGTCCAGAGGTGGGGGATAATATCTGCTGTGTAATCTACTTCATCAAGATTGTAACCTTCCAGAATATTAAGAGCCTGGAGCAAAACAAGTCCACCCGTGCTTGGAGGAGGCATGGTAAAAAGATCCAAACCCCTATAATTAGTACTAACAGGTTCTCTATGAATTACTTCATAATTTTTTAAATCTTCAAGGGTGATATAACCGCCTTTTTCTTCCATTTCAGCAGCAATTTTTTCTGCTATTTCCCCTTCGTAGAAAACTTCTGCACCCTGCTCAGCAATCAAGTGAAAAGTATCTGCCAAATCTGGTTGCTTTAAAATATCCCCGCGTTCATAGGGAAGATCCTCGTATAAAAAGATTTCCCTCATTGCGTCGTTATCTAAAATCAAATCATAATTATTCATAACCGCTTGATGAATATCATCCCCGATGGGGAACCCTTCTTCTGCAAGCTTGATTGCAGGTTCCAGTACTTCTTCCCAGGTCATGGTTCCATATTTTTTTAATGCTTCTTCCAGCCCAGCCAGTTGCCCCGGGATCAATGAAGCTTGATGCCCAACTCTTCTTCTTCTATTCCTTTCCTGGGGGTCGGGATCGTCATGAATTATCATATCAGGGGTAAGAGAAGCAGGTCCCTGGGTTTGATAATCAAGAGTGATGAACTCATCCTCCTCTGCAAGGTAAATAAGCATAAAACCCCCACCACCAATTCCTGACGCATGTGGTTCAACCACGTTTAATGCCATTGCTGTTGCCACAGCAGCATCAACTGCATTTCCTCCTCGAGATATAATAATATCTCCAGCTTCAGCAGCCAGGGGGTGAGCCGCAACGGTCATCGCACTCTCACCAAAATCACTCTCAACATCACTTGCCGTTGTTCCAAATGACACCAAACACAAAACAAAAGCTAACAAAAGTCCACTTCTAAAAAACTTAAATAATGGACACATCAAGCTAAAACCTCCTATTTTTTTAACTTAATATTATATTAAACAAATAATCAAGTAACCCTATTAATTATCTTTTTTATCATCAAAGTTCCCTTTTTCTTCAAATGGGAGCCTTATTACCACTTTTGTACCTTCTCCCTCCACGGAGGAAATTTCTATCTCACCCCCATGGTCCGAAACAACCTCCTTACAAAAACTCAACCCTACTCCTGTAGAACCTTTATCATTTTGGGAAGTATAACCAAGGTCCCAGATTTTTTCTAAGTTTCCCGGAGAAATACCTCGCCCATTATCAACAATTACTATCTTAAATCTATCCTCATTCACATCTGTAAAAAGATCAATATAGCCGTTTTTTTGCCCCTCAATAGCCTTTTGTGCATTCTGGATAATATTAATGACTGCACGACTCATCCGGGTTTTATTAATTTTAAGCCAGACATTGCTAATTTCATTAGTAACTTTTATTTTTTCCCTACCGGGGTGGGGCATCATATGGGAACTAATTTGAGAAATAATATCCTGAGCATTCCATAATGATTTTTTTTCCTTATGCAGCATTTCAGAGATCATTCCCGAAAGCTGGTCGCTTTTTTGATTTATCATATCAGCATATTCCTTTTGTTTTGTTCCCCTGCTTTGCATGCTCAAAACCCCCGCTAAACCCTGGATTGCTGTTAAAGGAGTTTTTAGGTCGTGGGCAAGGGATCTCAGTTCCAGAAGGGCCCTTGATTGAATAGCTTTTTGGCGAAGCCTGGCAATTTGCAGGTCTTTGATCCTGTTGTCATCCAGGATCCCAATTTGTTTATTGTGTAATATAATTAAATAAGCTATCAATAGTGATGCCCCAACTAAAATTGAAGATAGAAGCAGGGCAACCCAGTTTAAAAGGTAATCCACTTCAAGAAAGTTTCCAACAATCTTTATATCTGTAGACAATTCTCCCTTTCCAAAACCATAATCCGATAAAGCAGGGGCTAAATCCAACCACTGGACCCCAAACAAGAACAAACCAATTACAATCAGTTTGAAAAAATGACGGGGAACTTTTTCCGTTGTTTTTCTCAGGATTATTATGCTCACAAGGGTTGAAATTGCCGGTATCCCAAAATGATAATCAATTGCAAACAGTACCTCTACAAGGAAATAAAAGCTCAATATGATAATCATGGGGAGAATAATGGAAAAGGTCTCTTTTGATTTTTTTAGTTTTGGATTTTGAGATATTATATCGGTAAGAACAAAGCTACCAAAATAAATTGGGATTATCCTAATGGTATTTATGGCAATCAATCGGAAGGAAACTATTAATAGCATGGCCACATCTTCTTCCGATATTACATCCCGTATACAAGTAATAATTGAATAGGCTTCCCGCATCAGCAAACGAGGAAGAACCAATCCTAAAACCAAAAAAACCATCGCAAGAATTAATCTTTTCTTCATGCTATTAACCTTCCCCATTGGTTTTTCCTATTCTCCTGAAAGTAAAAAGGCCCCTATCCCCTCATTTACCAACCTTTCTCCTGAGGGAATATTTTTAAATTGGATTTCCCGCCCCGGGTTATTCCGGGAGAAAACTTCGACCACCATTTCCAAAGACCGCAGGTGTCGATTTACCCTCCATTCAATCGGCTTCCCTTCCTCGTCATAAGGCACGTATAACAGATCCATTTCTGCAGCTCTTAAATAAAAATCATCTTTTCCCGAAAGCACCAGGTCACTTCCTCCACGCCCCCTGAAAAGCCCCTGACTCGGGTTAGCAGTTTCAAATAAAATGGCTTTTGTATCCGAAAAATCGCCCCATTCCCGGTGGCTTAACCCTCTTAATCTTTCTGGAGAACTCTCAACAGATATTCTTATATTTTCCATCTGCAGCTCCATACTTGTTTCTGCGGCAAGGGAAGTAGCATCTTGATGAGCAACCATAGCATTAACAATGTGATACTCCGGGGAAGCCTCATGTATATCTATGGAAACATCTGCTTCTTCTTTTCTTATCAGTTCCATAATTCCGTAGGCTATTTTTTTAGTTAAATAACCATCGGGATTTCCCGGAAAAGCCCTATTCAGGTTTCTTGTTTCAACCCCTGATAAAGTTTGCCCAGAGGAATGGACAAAAATATCGGGATCAGGCCATTGATGAATTGGATTAGTGTAACGAGAACCAAATCGGAAGGTCCTTTCCTCTCCTTCAATGGTTTCAATTGCAAACTCCCGAGAATATGCCTCCTGGGGCTCAGTATGAGTATAAGCACTGGCATTCCCAAAAGGAATTACTATTACCTTCCCCTTACTAACCTGAATATTCTCAATCAATAATACAGTTGCCAACATCCCTGCAGGTTCGTTGGGATGGGCTCCTCCCAGGACAAATACTGTGCCTCCTGGTTCTTCTCCTTCTAAAACATAGACCTTTGTATCACCAGCCGTTCCTTTAAGGTCTGCAAAATAATCACTCAGGTTTTTAATTTCTGTAACCCCCGGGCCCGCATAGACAGCATCTTCCTCCCATTGGGAAGTAAACTCAATAGACCCAAAGCCTGCAATCCCAACACATAAAACAATTATAATTACTCCGGTTAGATTTTTTTTGGACAAAACTTTCACCCCGTCTATCTTCTACTTAATTGCCAGAAATCTTAATAAAAGGGGAATTAAAACAATCCCTCCGCATACCTTTAGCCACATATCTTCTTCATCAAAAATTTCTCTGACCACCAACCCCAAAAAGAACAGGGAGATCAGCCGGTAAATAATAAAAATCATTTTAAAACAGTCCCCTCCTTTTCTTTTTTGGGGCTTCGTATTAACTTAATAACAAAAAATATGATTAAAATCAGTACCACAACTGTAATAATCGGAAATCCTAGAAAGAACCATTCAAGCCAGTTTGTAAACTCACCATCAATTATTACAAACAACCCATAAATTGCCATTAATATCGCTGGAATAATACAATGTTTTAAAATCCTGGAATATTTTTTTATACCCACAACTTTTGCTGCGAATATGCCTGCCAAGGCGGTTGGAGGCATTAAATCTCCCAGGCCTGCTACAAAAGCCACTGCAGAAACGAGCCAGATCTCATTTTGACCAAGCAAGGCGAGGGAAAATGGTATCCCCAATACAGTTGCCGAGGCGAACGAGGATACTGCTCCAAACAATGGGAGACTAATTACGATGCCAAGATAAAGGAAAATATCGGGAAGGGTCAGGATATTTACTACAATAAAACCCCTGGCCCCGGTCAAAGTCATTATTTGGATTAACATTCCAATTCCCGCAAGCAAGGCCATTATTGGCAGAGATTCTTTTACCGATTCTTTTGACATGGGGGAAAATTTAAAGGGAGCACCGGTTACCAAAGTCAATAAGGATCCACCCAGGAATATAAGAGGCAAACCCAGATTGGGAAACACATGGGGAATTGATTTCTCCAAAAGCATAACGAAGACAACAAACATAATCGGAAGGTACAATTTCCAGCCATATTGGGAAAAATTTGATTCTGGCATGCCTTTTTTTAACTCTTCCCAGGGTATAATTTTTATATGCCTGTACCCCAAAAATAAGGTGGTAAAAATTGCTACAGGAATGATCAATATTAAAAGGGGGAGGGTGAAACCCATATAAGGCATATCAATTCCTGCACCAATTATCATAATGGGGATATTTACCGGAGGAGCAAGCATCCCAAAAATACTTCCCATTCCAATGATTGCTCCTGCTCGGCTTCTGCTCATTCCAAGATGAAGAAGAACCGGGGCAACCAGTGCTCCTGTCGTAAGAACAGATGGAGTGGAAACTCCTGTGATCAGGCCGGGAAACATTACTAAAGCCATCATCGACAATAATAGAAAAACTTTTTTATTATGAAATATTTGCAAAATCTGGTAAACAGCTGTATTAAGCAAACCGGATTTTTGCATGCCTTTCATAAAAAGCATGGCGGTTGCAATTATTAGAATTTCATCCAAATAGGCGAATGTCCCTTCAACAAGGTGACTAATTGGAACACCTAAGCCTGCGATCACCCCTCCTGCAATTGAAGCAACCATTAAGGCAACTCCAATTGGTAATTTTAGCCGGAGGGAAAGAACCACAAAAGTTGCTAGCATTACGACAAAAACTAATGCTTCGTTTCCCAAGTCAAGTCCTCCCTTTAGGCAAAATAAAGTTATTTACTCAACTTTCGCAGAAAAAAAATGAATAAAAAGGCTGGTGAGCACTAAATTTTCAGCTCTAAAGTCTAGCAAAGACACCCAAATCCTGGTATAATTAAGCTGAGTCAACCAAATCAACCAGGAAAGGGTGTCCTTATGAAAAGTATACCACAAGAACGCATTGGTTTGCAGCTTAATTCCAGGATAAATAAATTTTTCAAAGAATATTCTATCGGAACATTATTAAACCGGAGCAATTTTAAAAAAGAAGCAGGTTATTCATGTCTTTTGCTTTTGAAATACATTTTCACTCTTGTTTTCACCAGGAAAAACCTTTTCCAATTTCTTCAAACTGATGGTAAAACATCTTCCCAGCCCCAGAAAGATTCTGTGTATAGGTTACTAAATTCTCCAAACCATAACTGGAGAAAGCTTCTATTACTTCTCGGAGCTGGGATTATTAAGGATAAGCTAAATCCCCTGACTGCTGAAAAAAGAGAAAGGGTTTTGATTATCGATGACTCTCTCTACAGCCGTAACCGCAGCAAAAAAGTAGAACTATTGCCCCGGATTAAGGATCATGTGTCCGGAAAGTATATCAAAGGGTTTCGGATGCTAACTCTGGGCTGGTCGGATGGGAATAGCTTTGTTCCGCTTCTTTTTTCCTTATTGAGTTCAGCAAAAGAAAAAAATAGACTGATGGATATTAATGAAAACATTGATAAAAGAACCGTAGGGTTTAAGCAGCGCCAACAAAGTATAAAGAATTCCCTTGAAGTTACAGTTGATTTAGTTCGAGAAGCCCTGAAGGCTGGGATCACATGATAGCTGGTTTGCCTTTCCCGCTACAATTACGCAGGTGAAATCCCTTGGGTTGGATACCATATGCATGGTCAAAGCAATGCCGAAAATTTTTTACCTCTATCAGGGGAAGAAGTTTAATCTAAAAGAGCTTTACAGTCAGGTCAAAAAAAGGCGAGGGAAAGCAAAGATTTTAGCCTCGGTAATTGTGGACATTGGCAGTCAAAAAGAGGGGTGGAATGTTCCCGCAAAAGTTGTTTTTGTCAGGGATAGGAACCGTTCAAAACAATGGCTTGCCCTCTTAACAACAGATATTGACCTTGCTGATGAAGAAGTGGTCCGGATTTACAGTAAGCGCTGGGACATTGAGGTTTTCTTCAAGATGTCCAAGACTTACTTGAAATTAGCAAAAGAATTTCAGGGAAGATCCTATGATCAGCTGGTCGGGCATACAACTATTGTTTTTATGCGGTATATAATGCTGATGCTTGAAGCACGAGAACAGTCAGATTCAAAAACGCTGGGAAATTTATTTTTCTTATATTGTGAGGAGTTAAAGGATATTTCATTTGCCGAAGCAATTTTGATTTTTCTCGATATTTTGAAAGAAGCCTTGAAAAAAGAACTTATGTTAACTGATAAAGCTTTTCGGAAGATTTATGCGAGTTTTATCGGCAAAATCCCCGCTGTTTATCTGAATTTACTGGGGATCCAGGGGTGCGAAAGTTGAGTTATTTACCAAATAGTTCTCCTAGTAGATCAACAAATCCAAGGGTTCTCTCACTTTCAACTCTCTTAATTTCCTCTTTCCCCTCTAGGATTTCATCAAAGAAACCGTCTTCATTGCTTTCCTCAAGATAAAGCACCATATCAGATCCGGGAAGGATTACTTCCAAAAAAGGGTCGGTCAGGGACCCACGACGATCAATTCCACCCACATGGGCAGAAACAACTTTAATTCCTTCTTTTTTGGCTAATTCAATCAATTTTTCTGCCCTTTCAAGTTCTTCATCCTGGTCGATACCTGCTTCCCCTAATCCCTTTGAGCTGCCACCAATTACCAGAATTAATGTTTTATAATCT
>PWHA01000007.1 GCA_003554685.1 Halanaerobiaceae bacterium | reverse complement strand
GTTTTGCAAGAACCAGAAGAAGAACAGGAGACTAAAGAAACCGGAGAACAGGAAAAGCAGGAAGAGGAATCTGAAGAGAGTGAAGATGAGGACAAAGACAGTCAGTAAAGAGTAAACTCCCCTGTCCCTGTGAAGGACCAGCAGAACATAAAAAAATTAAACATTTGTTATAATAAAATTATAAAGGTTCGGTCAGGTTTCTGATGAATTTTTCCAGCTGATCCAGCAAATTCTGCTGGTTAATTGAAACAGGGAGCTTTTCTTCAGTTTCAGCATCTTCAATATCGCCGGCAGGATAATTTACTGCCCTTTCAATGACCTCAATAATTGCACTACCGACAATCACTCCATCAGCAAATTCTGCCAGAGATTTTACCTGTTCCGGCCGGGAGACTCCAAAACCAACACAGACTGGAATTTCTCTTATCTCTTTGATTTTACTTATGGTATTTTTAATCTCAAGTGAAATTTTTTCTCTACTTCCGGTAATTCCCGGAGTGGAGACAGCATAAATAAACCCCTCTGCCGCCCGGGTGACTCTGTCAATCCGGCTGGCAGGACTGTTGGAGGAAAGCAGCCAGATGAGATCAATCTGGCTGCTTATATTTTTTAATTCCTCTCCTTCTTCCGGCGGCAGGTCAGGTACTATTATTCCATCAACTCCGCTCTGACGGCAACGGGTAATGAAATTTTCCATTCCAAATTTATGAATCAGATTAATATAACTCATAATAATCAAAGGAGTGTGGGATTCTCTTCTGATATCCTCCACCAGCTCAAATACCTGCCGGGGTTGAAAGCCGCTGTCTAAAGCCCGTCGGGAAGATTTCTGAATGGTGGGCCCATCGGCCAGCGGCGCACTATAGGGCAGTCCTATCTCCAGCAAATCGGCCCCGGAGCGGTCGACAGTCTTGATTATTTCCAGGCTGAGGTCATAATTAGGATCCCCGGCCATTAGAAAGGGGATAAAGGCGGTTTTATTTTTCCTTTTCAGGCTTTCAAAGGTGCTGCTTATCCGGCTCATTTTAAATCAGTTCCCATTTCTTCGGCTACAGTATAAACATCCTTATCGCCGCGGCCGGAGAGATTGACAATTATTATTTTATCCTGATCAAGTTTCGAAGCCAATTCAGGCAGATAGGCCAGGGCATGTGAGCTTTCCAGAGCCGGGATAATTCCTTCTATTTCGGAAAGCAGCTTAAAGGCTTCCACTGCTTCCTGGTCGGTGGCCGACTCATAACTGGCCCGGCCGCTGGCCTTAAGAAAGCTATGTTCCGGTCCCACACCTGGATAATCAAGGCCGGCAGATATAGAGTGAACCGGTGTTATCTGGCCATTTTCATCCTGAAGAACATAGCTTTTGTAGCCGTGGATAATACCGGGACAGCCCCGGGAGAAGGTGGCGGCGTGTTTATCAGTATCAAGTCCGAGTCCGGCGGCCTCTACCCCGATCATCTCAACCTCTTCATCATCCAGAAAGGGGTGAAAGAGTCCGATGGCATTACTGCCGCCTCCCACACAGGCCAGGAGATAGTCCGGCAGGCGGCCTTCGGCGTCCAGAATCTGTTCCCGGGTTTCCCTGCCAATTACCGACTGAAATTCCCGGACCATAACCGGATAGGGATGGGGACCGACAGCTGAACCCAGCAGATAAAAGGTATCTTCAGAATTTTCCACCCAGTGCTGAATTGCGGCATCTACAGCATCGGTCAGAGTTTTTGTACCCCGGGTAATCTCATTTACCCTGGCACCTAAAAGCCTCATCCGGAAGACATTCAGGGCCTGCCTTTTCACATCTTCAGCTCCCATAAAAATTTCACAGTCCATTCCAAACATGGCTGCTACAGTAGCCGTAGCCACCCCGTGCTGGCCGGCTCCGGTCTCAGCAATAATCTTTTCTTTACCCATCCTCCGGGCCAGCAGCACCTGTCCCAGGGTATTATTTATTTTATGGGCTCCCATATGGTTTAAATCTTCTCTCTTTAAGTAAATTTTTGCTCCTCCCAGTTTTTTTGTCAGGCGTTCAGCATAATACAGCGGGCTGGGACGACCGACAAAATCTTTAAGATAGTATTCAAATTCCTGGTGAAATTCAGGGTCATCTTGATAGTGATAAAAGGCTTCTTCCAGCTCTTCCAGCACCGGGACCAGAAGCTCCGGCACATAACGACCGCCAAATTCTCCAAATTTTCCATTTTCCCGCTTTGCTGTTTTTGTTTCTGAGTGTACTGACATTTTTATCACTCTCCTGTTTGTTTTATTGAGATTTTTTAAGCACATTGAAAAATTTCTTGATTTTTTTGGGATCTTTTCTGCCAGGCGTTTTTTCCAGGCCGCTGCTGACATCAAGGCCGGTAATATTGGGCTGGCGGCTGGCCGCCTGAACATTGGCTGGGCTTATTCCTCCGGCCAGGAAAATCTTTTTTCGGCGGGAAAGCTCCTGCAGACTCCTGTCATTGAGCAGCTGCCAGTTAAAGCTTTCTCCTCCCCCGCCTCCTTTATCCGGATAATAGGTATCAAGCAGATAACCGGCTGTATTGTTATTCAGAGTAATGTTGTTTTGAGTAATTCTGCTTTTCTGCCTTTTGGAGGCCTGTGAGCCTTCACCGGCAGAAGTACTGGCGGCAGTCGGCCAGCCAGGCTCTTCATAGTCAGAGATTCTGTCAAGGGATTCTCGACCCTTTACAGAGATTGATTTAAATACTGGAAGACTGACCTGGCGGCAAAATTCAGGAGATTCCTGACCGTGCAGCTGGATATAATCAAGCTGACATTCTCCGGCTATCCTGTTGATCAGAGCCAGGTGCTGGTCGAGAAAAACTGCCACCAGATCCGGACAGTCATTGGGAGAGAGTTTCTTCCTCAGGCTGGCGGTCAGTTCGATAAGCCGTTCGGGACTCAGCTGGCGGGGGCTTTCTGCCAGGATAAAACCCAGATAATCTGCTCCCGCCCGGGCTGCCAGCAGGGCATCTTCCAGGCCGGTAAGACCGCAGATCTTAACCTCAATGACAATCACCTCCCGGAATTAAAGAGCTGATGCTTCCAAAAAGTTCTTCAATTTTTCTGGATTTATCTTCTGCTTTCATCAGAGCCTCTCCAATGAGAAAGCCGGAAACATGATCTTTTAGATAGGCAATATCCCGGGCGGTGGTTATTCCGCTTTCAGCAATAATCACTCTGTCCTCTGGAATTTTCTTTGATAATTTCAGGGTGGTATCCAGGTCGATGCTGAAATCAGAAAGATTACGGTTATTGATGCCGATCACCTTTGCCCCGGCCCTGATAGCCAGCCTGAGCTCTTCCTCAGTATGAACTTCAACCAGGCTTTCCAGGCCCAGCTCCCGGCAGCTTAAGAGGAGGCCGGAAAGCTTTTCCTGAAGCACCCGGGCTATCAGCAGTACAGCCTGAGCTCCGGCAATTTTGCTCCGGTAGAGCTGATATTCCTCAATGATAAAATCCTTTCTTAAAACCGGAATATCGATTTCAGCAGTAACCTCTTTGAGATGCTGCAGGCTGCCCTGAAAGAATTTTCCCTCGGTCAAAACCGAGACAGCAGCCGCCCCGGCTTCCTGATATTCCCGGGCCAGAGCAGCAGGATTAAAATTTTCCGCAATCACACCCCGGGAAGGGGAGGCCTTTTTCACCTCGGCAATCAGAGAAATTCCGGGAGCAGCTAAACTCTCAGCAAAACCGGGACTGCCGGGTTTTTTCTCTTCAGTAATACCGGCAGTCACCTCCTTAAGCCCGGTAAGTGGACGGGTTTTTTTAAGAGCAGCAAGCTCTTTTTTCTTTTCAGCAATGATTTTAGCTAAAATCATAATCCTAGGCCACCAGTTTTCCAGAAAGGTCAATCAGCTGCTGAAGTTTCTTATAGGCCAGTCCCTCATCGATTATACGGGCTGCCAGCTTCAGTCCCTGAGAAAAATCCCGGGTCCGGCCGGCAGCAACCAGAGCTCCAGCAGCATTTAGAAGAACAATGTTCCGGCGGGGACCCTGTTTACCGGTGAGCACTTCTCTGACAGCAGCGGCATTTTCGGCAGCATCACCTGCAGCTATCTCTTCCAGGCCGGCAGCAGGCAGACCCAACTCTCCAGGATCAAGATAGTAACCGGTTATCTCACCCTCCCGGAGTGCTGTAATTTTTGTTTTGTTAGTAATAGAGATCTCATCCATACCTTCCAGTCCATGAACTACCAGGGCTCCCCGGACCCCCAGATTTTTGAGGACTCTGGCCAGGGGTTCGGTTAATTTTTCATCGTATACCCCGAGAAGCTGGTATTCAGCTTCTGCCGGATTGGTCAGGGGGCCGAGAAGATTAAAGACAGTTCGAACACCCAGTTCCCGCCGGGGCTTAACAGCATGCTTCATGGCCCGGTGGAAAACAGGAGCATAAAGAAACCCCAGTCCGATTTTGTCCAGGCAGTATCCCACCGCTTCCGGGCTCAAGTCCAGATTTACGCCCAGCTCTTCCAGAACATCAGCACTGCCGCAGCTGCTGGAAACCGAACGATTTCCATGCTTGGCAACCGGCAGTCCCGCTCCGGCTACCACAAAGGCTGCTGTGGTGGAAATATTGAAGGTATTTAATCCATCTCCACCTGTTCCGCAGAGGTCCACCAGACCCTGGCGCCGGGTTTTTACCCGGGCTGCCTTTTTCCTCATTACCCGGGCTGCTCCGGTAATCTCAGCCACTGTTTCTCCCTTGGAGCGGAGAGCAATTAAAAAACCGGCAATCTGAGCCGGGGTTGCCTCTCCTTCCATTATCACAGTAATGACTCTTTCCATTTCCTCCTGCTTAAGGTCCTGTTTTTCGATAACTTTCTCCAGCTCTCTTCTCATCTCATCTCAGCTCCTCTTCTGCTTATTAAGTATTTTCTCATTAAATATTTTTTGGGCAAATTATAAGGTCATAAAATGGTCATAAATAAATGGTCATAAATAAATGGTCATAAATTAGACAGTTATAAAAAGGTCATAAATTAGAAAGCTAAATATATCAAGAAATATATCAAATCAAAGACTTAAAAAGTTATCAATTATCTTTTCTCCGCATTCGGTCATAATTGATTCAGGATGAAATTGAATTCCAAACAGGTTTCTTTCGGTATTTTCAAGGGCCATGATATTATCCTTCTCGTCCACAGCGGTAATATCATAAGAAACCCGGGTACTGCTGCTGTCAACAATCAGGGAATGATACCGGGCAGCTGTAAATTCTGTTAGATCTTTCAAAAGTTCTCCGCCTTTGACTCTGACCCGGGAGGTTTTGCCGTGAACTATTTCTCCTGACTGGATTACCCTGCCGCCCAGAATTTCTGCAATCAATTGATGTCCCTGGCAGACTCCCAGAACCGGGACCTTTCCTGCCAGCCACTCTATCACCTGAAAGCAGAGTCCGGTATCCTCCGGTCTGCCCGGTCCGGGTGAGATGATTATCCCGTCGGGATTTAGCTGCTCAAGTTCTTTCCGGGTAAAACTGTCATTGCGCCAGATTTCAAGTTCAGTTTTTGTACCCATCAGCTGGGCCAGGTTGTAGGTAAAGGAATCGTAATTATCAATAAGCAGGATCACTTTCTTTCACCTCCAGCCTCTCTAACAGCCTGAAGCAGGGCTTCAGCTTTGTCGAGGGTCTCCTGATATTCCTTTTCCGGTTGAGAGTCATGAACTATGCCCGCCCCGGCCTGAACATGAGCTGTTTCGTTCTGCAGCAGGATCGTTCTGATGGTAATGCAGCTGTCCAGATTACCGGAATAACCGAAATAACCCAGACTGCCAGCATAGGGTCCCCGTCTGACCGGCTCCAGCCTGTTTATGATCTCCATCGCTTTAATTTTGGGCGCCCCGGAAACTGTTCCGGCGGGAAAACAGGCTTCAAGGGCCTGAAAGGGGGTAGAGTCAGGGCTCAGATTTCCGGTTATGCTGGAAAAGAGGTGCATCACATGGGAGTAATACTCCACTCCCATCAGCTCTTCTACCTGAACGGTTCCATAACTGCTGACCCGGCCAACGTCGTTCCGTCCCAGATCAACCAGCATCATATGTTCAGCTCTTTCCTTCTTATCCTGCTTTAGGTCCCGGGCCAGGTTTTCATCCTCGGCTGGATCTTTCCCCCTTTTTCGGGTGCCGGCCAGCGGTCGGTTGTAAACTACTCCGTCTTCTACCCGGACTAAAACTTCGGGAGAAGAACCTATTATTTCAAATTCATCCAGATCCAGATAATACATATAGGGCGAGGGATTAATCCGGCGTAGTTTTTGATAAATTTCAAAACCGGAAGCTCTGGTCGTAAGAGAGAGCCGCTGGGAAAGGACCGCTTGAAAAATATCACCCCTGGCTATGTGGTCCTTAATTTGCCGGACTCTGGCTTTAAACCGGGAAGGACTCATACTGGAGGTAAAATCATTAGTATCCGGGTTATCACCCCCGGCTTTCCTGGTATTATTTTTAATTTTATCTGCCAGCAATTCTTCTCCGCAGGCCGATTTTTTTGAGTTTATGGCTGCCGGTTTCCGGGAGGCGGCGGCAATTCTGGCAGAAATCTCTTCCAGGTATTTTTTGGCCCGGTGATAATTATTCTGAAGTTCCTTTCTGTCCTGGCTGCCGGTTTTTATGTTCTTAACAATTTTAATGGTTTCTTCCAGGTGGTCATAGATAATAAGTGTATCAGAAAGAATGTAGAACATTTCCGGCATTCCCAGATCATCTTCCTGATCAGGATTGGCTACATCCTCAAAGTAGCCGGCCATATCATAACTCAGATACCCGACTGCCCCGCCATAAAAGAGAGGCAGATCCTCAAGCTGAGGGCCCTGATACTCCTCCAGAATCTCCTGGAGGGCTTCCAGAGGCTGATTGGTTTCCAGGGAGAAATATGGTTCAGATGAGCCGGTCTGCCCGGGCTCTGGAGCACCGGAGGCCGGTTTTGAGCGGGTTAAAATACCCTTCTGAAATTTGATAACTTCATAATAATCCAGTCCAATAAAGGAATAGCGACCGATTTTGCCATCCTGTTCAGCACTCTCCAGAAGATAATTAAAGGGCCCCTCCTGAAAGCAGGCAAAAAGAGCAACGGGAGAGCGGCTGTCTGCCTGGATTTTTTTATAGACCGGCACAATTTGATGCCGGGAGGCTAAATCAAGAAATTCAGTTTCTGAAAGCTGAAGCATTGAAAACACTCCTTTTATGGTAACTACTAAAAATAAAAAACCACCGGACCAGGGTCCGATGGCTAATTAAAGGCATAATAAGACATAGTGATACACTCAACTCATCTCAGCTCATCTTTCCTGGCTCAACTCATCTCATCTCGGCTGTATTATATTTTTTATTTTTTTAAATATATTTTCTATAAGCTATTTCCGGTAGCTATTTCCAATAAATAATTCTCTGCTATCTGTTTAACCAAGCTAAATGACCGAGTTAAATGCTATTCTGATTCCAGACGGCCGTGCTCGGTAATTATTTCGGCTCTGCCCCTAATTTTAATTGCAGAAGTATGTTTGGTAAACTGGGCTATCATGACCTCGCCCCGGTCCAGCTTTTCGGTGTGATGAAATTTGGTCTGCTCTCCCCGGGTCAGGCCGATGATGTTAACTCCATCTTCCAAAGCTTTAACGGTGATATAATCACCGACAGGTGCTTCCATAGGACCACCCCGTAAATTTCTCCTTAAATTTAATATCATCAATTTAATACTTAAAAGTAATGATATCCTAATTTCTGTGAGATGTCAAGAATTAATTTCCTTTTTCCGCTTCCTGCTGCTCCAGCTGACCAGCAACCAGTTCTTGAATGAAGTCGTCATCGGCTATAAAGGGCAGGGTAACATGGCCGGAAGCGCTTCCCTGCTGCTCGCCGGTCTGCTGCCAGTCCAGCATGGTCTCAATAGCATGCTGATTACGGGCCCAGGCCCGGCGGGCCACTCCGCCGTGAACATCCCAGTCCACCGCTGATTTTATTATTCTATCGACCCTTTCACTGCCATCTAAAATCAGACCGAAGCCGCTGTTAAAGCACTTGCCGATGCCAACCCCGCCACCGTTGCTCTGAACAGCCAGTGTCATGCCCCGGGCGGCATTGCCGGCAAAGCAGTGGATGGACATTTCGGCCATGATATTGCTGCCATCCTTAATATTGGCCGTCTCCCGGAAGGGGGAATCGGTACCTCCGGTATCATGGTGGTCCCGGCCCAGCATAACAGGGCCAATCTCTCCTGCACGGACCAATTCATTAAATTTCAGGGCAATCTTAATCCGGCCCGGACCATCAGCATAGAGTATTCTGGCCTGCGAACCAACAACCAGATCATTGGCTTCGGCATCCTTAATCCAGTGAAAGTTGTCGTAATCCTGGGCGCGCCTCTCGGGATCAATGCACTGCTGAGCAGCCCGGTCGG
>PWHA01000170.1 GCA_003554685.1 Halanaerobiaceae bacterium | reverse complement strand
TTTCTCACAGCTGTTTCCCGTTCCCCGGTTGATGTTCCCGGCTTTGTTATAGCAATAATTGTTTCTCTTTTCATCTTCTTCAATATCTTTGCCCTCAATCAGTTTCTTCAGTATAAAAAGATCGGCCCCTGGCAGGATTACCTTTTTGGAGAGAAGATGTATATTGTATTAAGCCTTGTAGCAAAATCGGCTCTTGCCTGGCAGGTATTCTCCGGGACTTTGATGTAAAAACAATAGTTTTATTATATTACACTAATAAAAATACTTTTTATTTAAAGCAGTATAGTATATCAGACACTGCATAAAACAGTAATTATTTACCAGAGAACCTTATTATAAAAGAGTAAAATCTGACGAGATAACAGGACGGATTTTACCCTAAGAAATTATTATGGGAGTAGGTGTATATGAAACCTCAAATCTTACAGACTAAACTCATACCACCGCAGCAAAATCCGAACTGGATAAAGAGAGAGAGGGTAGTGGAGGCAATTTTTGCTGATCTATTAATAAATGATAAATTCACAAGACCATTAACTTTGATATCTGCTCCACCTGGCTATGGCAAGACATCACTCCTTATAGATTGCAGCACCCGGCTTATTGGTGATGACCGGAAGAGCGCCTGGTTATCAGTTTCAATAGAGGATAATTCTCCTCTCAGCTTTTTAACTTATTTGCTGGCAGCGATAAAAAAGGCCGATAATACCTTTGCTCCGGAGGCCGATGAATATTTGCTGGCTATAAAAGAGCAGGGCTATGAGAGAGACAGTCAAAAACAGCTGTTTCAGGAACTTTTACTATATTTATTAAATCAGCTTTCCCAATTGGATCAACCTCTTTTTATTATTTTAGATGAGCTTGAGAAGATAAACTCACCCGAGATAGATCAGCTTTTTCTTTATCTTATTGAAAACCTCCCTGCTTCTGCTCATATAATTGCTGCCAGCAGGAAGCTCAATAACTGGCCTGTTTCTACCTGGCAGGGCACAGGAAAAGCAAAATTGTTCACCAAGCAGGAGCTAAAGTTCAATCTTGCAGAAGCGGATCTTTTTTTTCAGAATCATGATTTGCCTATCTCAGACAAGCATGTGCGAGCAGTTTTTAAAATGGTTGATGGCTGGATAACCGGCTTAAGACTAATATCTTCAATAATAGATAGTGACACAATTGACCAGATATTAGGGAAGGAACTACCTGCCGGGATAGAACAGATTTTTGATTACGTTTTAGAAGAGGTACTTGCTGATGTCCCCAGGGAACTGAAGGATTTCCTGATGATGACAGCACCACTTTATAAATTCAATGCTCAACTTGCAGCAATTATTACAGGAAAAAATAATTTTTTAGAATTTATTGATGAAATCTCGAAAAGACAGTTATTCCTGGAAAAGCTGCCCGGTCAAGAAACCTGGTTTAGATATCAGACGGTATTTGCTGGAGCCCTGGAAAATAAACTTTACATAGAAAGACCGGTTTTAAAAGAAGAAATCGCTTTTCAGGCTGCTGACTGGTTCAACGATAATGGCATGGTTTTTGAGGCAGTAGAACAGCTTCTGGCAGGAAGTTATTTTAACAAAGCAGCCGGCATTCTTTTTGAGAACTTTGGCAAATTAATAAACCAGGGTGAAATATTTACATTAAAGAACTGGCTAAGACGTTTCCCTCCCCGGCTGGTTTTAAGAAGGCCTTCCTTGAAGATCATGGAAATCTTAACTCAGGTTATGGATGGTCATTTTGATGAGGCGGTAGAGGGTCTTAATCTAATCAGGTTGAATTTGAGCAGTGATAAATTTGGCAAAATGGAGGCTGACAAAATTGAGATGATTGAGGGTTTATGCCAGATATATGAGATAATTATGGCAGCCCACATGAATAAAGAATTGAATTCTGATCTGGATATTCAAGCAATACTTAAAAAAATAGGTCAGGATCGATACTGGCAGCAGTTTGCCGGGATATTTTATGGTAATGAAATGGTTATCAGAGGGAATCTAGAACAAGCTTTAGAAATTTACAGCTCTGTTAAGTTTTCTGGTTATTCCTTTCAGATTGCCAGGATTAAAGAAGCATATATCTACTGGTATAGAGGAGACCTGAATAAAACAAACCAGATTTTGGATGAAATCATATTTGCCGGGGATGATAATTTTGCCGGGATTTCCAGCATTCAAGCTTTTGCCAGAATAATAAAGGGCATAGTATTGGTAGAGAGAAACCAGCTGGAAGAAGCAGAAGAACAGTTTTCCGGGAACTTCAAGATAGTAGAGGAGATTGGCGAAAAAACCATCAAAGTTATTGCCAGTATTTATAGACTTAGCTATTATCTTTCACTGGGGGAATTGCAACAGGCCAAATTGATTGAAGAAAAATTGATTCAATATAGAAGCAGGGTGAAACTGCCCTTTCACAATTATTTTATTAATGGGATCCAGGCCCGTCTCTGGCTGGAGCTGGAAAATCCAGACAGCCGCAACTGGAGAGAGGTTAAGAATTTTCTGGAAGACAAAGGTGTTAATCTTCATACAGACATGACTATGTTTAGAGATGAAGAGTTTTTATCTTTAAGCAGGGCCTTGATTCAGGGGCAGAAATATCATCAGGCAGAGGATTTACTAAATAGACTGATTGATTTCTCGCTTAAAAATAAACTCAGGAGAACCGAATTAAAATCAAGATTACTGCTAGCAAATATATATTATCAGACTAACTGCAGGGATGCTGCTTTAAAGCAGGTACAAACAGCCCTGAACCTTGCTCTGGAAGGTGGTTTCTTTAGAACGATTGTCGAGGAGGGTGCGCCCTTAAGAGAGATATTAACAGCTTACTCCCAAAGCAGCTCTGGGGAATCAGAGTATCTGGATTTTATTAAAGATTTACTTGCTAACTTTCCTGATCCCGGGAGTGAGGATGATATTTTTAATGAACAACCATTAATTGAACCTTTAAGTCAGCGTGAACTTGAAATTCTCAGAGAGATAGCCGCCGGTATGACCAATCAACAGATAGCTGAAAGACTCCATATATCTCTAAATACGGTTAAATGGCATACCGGTAATATATATGGCAAGTTGAATGTCAATAATCGCACCCAGGCAGTTGACTCTGCCAGAGAATTGAATATAATTTAGTGTGAGTAATGAGATAATTTATTTCAAATAAATTGAATCTAGCTTTCAACCCTCCCTCGGGAGGGTTTTTTTGTTTTTTTCAAAACCATACCTGTAACCATACTTTTACCCATACTAACAGGTGGTTACACCTCTCATTTTGAGCTGTATACTGAAAACAGCAAAAAATAATTGAGAGGAGTAATCTAAATGAAAAAAACTAACTGGCAGAAAAGAGTTGCAGACTTTTGGTTGAAAGCTGTAACAGAAAGAAGAAAGCTGACTATAGTCTTGCTTGTGCTGGCATTGTTTATTGGATTGGCAGGGTTAAGAGAGGTTAGATTTGATGACTCCTATGAAGCCCTCCTGATGGAAGATGATCAGGTGATGATCAATCAAGCAAGATTTGCTGAAATTTTTGGCGAGGAACAGATGCACTTTATCCTGATCGAAGCTGAGGACAAAATTTTTACACACAGCTCGCTGCAGCATATCAAAAATTTAACTGTAACTATTCAGGAACAACTTCCCTTCGTAAATGATGTAATCTCATTAACCAGTATTGATCTGATCGATTCTCAGGGGGACAATCTTGTCATCAGAAGCTTGATAGCTGAAGAACTGCCTGAGGACCAGGCAGTTTTAAGCGAGATCGAAAACAAAGTTTTAAACAGCCAGGGCCAGCTCAAAGACCTGCTGACTGAGGACGGCCAGGCTACAGGTATCATCTTCACCCTGCAGGATATTCCGGAAAAAGTTTTTGTAGACTCTAACGGGAGCTTT
The DNA here is from genome assembly GCA_003554685.1 of Halanaerobiaceae bacterium. Classification (GTDB taxonomy): domain Bacteria; phylum Bacillota; class Halanaerobiia; order Halanaerobiales; family Halarsenatibacteraceae; genus T1SED10-84. The sequence continues at coordinate 4,532 of PWHA01000170.1, read as the reverse complement.
AACCATCTGCGCCAGGAAGAGACGATGGACAGGGTGGTTTTAAAAGGCGATGTTCATTTTGAAAACAGCCCGGGTTTTAGCGAAGTAACAGAGCCTATCATGCTGGTTCGGCCTGCCTTAAATGCAATTCTGGCTGATCATAATACCCGGGGTATAACGGAAACTCCAACAGGGATGGCTATCATTGCTTTCGAAAGGGAGCTCCTGATGGTGGAGGAGTTTAGCCTGCTTGCTCTATTAGCACTTGCAGTATCATCAATTTTGTTGATGGTTATTTTCCGGAGTTTTAGACCGCTGTTAGGAGCCCTGCTGGTTATTCTGGCAGCCCTGATTTTCATTTTTGGAGCCCAGGGCTTTTTGGGGATAAGTTTAACCATGCAGAGTCTGATAGTTATTATACTGGTTATGGTTATAGCAGTGAGTTATTCGATTCACTTCATCAACCACTTTGAATTTAATTTCAAAAAAACCGGAGCCAGACTTGAATCTGTGTATTATGCTTATAAAGAATCAACCTGGCCGATTCTAATTACAGCGGTTACAACAGCGCTGGGTTTTGTATCATTTCTCCTGGTTCCCATAGCCCCAATCAGGATCGTGGGACTCAGCTCAGCAGCCGGTGCTTTTATCACCTACCTGCTGGTGATGACCGTTTTACCTTTAATTTATCTCAGGGGGAAGGATAAAAAAATCAATTCTACCGGGATTGCTAAAAGAAGTAAATTTGAAAACTTAATGGTCTGGTGGGCAGATCTGGTTGTAACTCACCTGAAAACTGTAGTTATCATCTCATTACTTCTGGTTGTTCTTTTGGTAGGAGGATTATTTAGAATTACCGTCAACCCTGATGCAATGGATATGCTCGGAGATGGGCTGAGTTTTGTACAGGATGCCCGCTATATCACCGATAGACTGGGTTTTCTCTATTCCTATGATGTTATGATAGAGCTTCCTGAAGAAGAGATGGGACGGAGAGCTGATATATTACAGGGTATGGCTTCCTTCCAGGAAGAACTGCAGGGTTACAGGGAAACCGTAACAGCAGCTTCTCTTGTCGACCTCATTAAAGAGATGAATATGACGATGAATGGCGGTGACTCTGACTATTATATAGTTCCAGATGATGATAATTTGATTTCTCAGTATCTTTTGATGTATGAGTTTGCCGGGGGAGAAGGACTTGATAATGTTGTGGATTTTGGTTATGAAAATTTGAGGATATCCGTCCAGATAAGTGAGGCTTCGGGAGAGGTACTGAACAATCTAAATCAAATTGAAGAATCTGCAGCTCAATACTTCCCGGCCGGAACAAATATTACCCCTGTTGGTGATGTAGCTATGATGTTGAGATCACTGGATCACTTAAGTTCCGGACAGATCAGATCACTATTAACAGCGGTAATTGTTATAACCCTTATAATGATGGTGATCTTAAAATCTGTAAAATTAGGCCTGCTTTCGATGATACCCAATGCGGTGCCAATTTTGATGATCCTGGGGTCAATGGGGCTTCTCGGATTTCCGCTAGATTTTGTGACAATAATGTTAACCCCTATGATACTGGGGATAGCAGTTGATGATACCGTCCATTATTTTCTCCACTTCAAAGAGGAATTCGCAATTCATAGAGATTACAAAAAGGCCAATCAAGAAAATTTCAGAAAGATAGGCAAGGCTTTAATTTCAACGACACTGGTACTGATGCTGGGTTTTGGGATATTAGCACTGGTTAATGTGGCAAGCTTTACAACCATGGGTATCCTAGCGGCAGTCGGCATATTTACCGCTCTGGCAGCTGATATGATCATAGCTCCTGCCCTGGTAACCTACTTTAAACCTTACGAGGAGGAAAATTAAATGAGTAATATCAACAAGAAAGTAATATTGTTTTTAATAGTGGTCTGTGTTTTCCTGGCGATAACTGGGTCGGTAGGGGCAGAGGAGTTAACTGGTAAAGAAATTCTGGAAAGATCGAGGATTCTGGATACAGTCAGTGATATGGAAGCAGAAATGGAGATGAACATTATCCGGGGCGATAGAATCAGAAACCGGGAGTTAATAATGTTCAGTTTAAGAGGAGATGATGGTTCGGAGATGTCCCTGATGCGTTTTACGGCACCTTCTGATGTTCAGGGAAGCGGTTTTCTGACCATTACACACTCCGACGGTCAGGAAGAGAACTGGATCTATCTACCTGCTCTGGGAAGAGAAAGAAGGATTATTTCTGATGAAAGAGGAGGCAGCTTTATGGGTTCAGACTTTACAATCGAAGATATTTCTCAGACATTAACTGATTATGAGCACAGGCTTATCGAGATTTTGCAGGACGCAGATAGAGAAATTTATCTGGTGGAATCAATTCCTATAAACGAAGAGATAAAAGGTCAGGTTGGATTTAGCAGGCTTTTAAGCTATATAGATAAAGAAAAAGGCTATTTAATAAAGTCAGAGACATATGCAGATAATGGTGAAATGATCAAATTACTTGAAACAGGGTCGATTGTTGAAATCCTTGAAGGAATCTATCTTCCAGGCAGACTGGTAATGAAAGATCTAGAAACCGGCGGCAGTACTGAATTGATCTATGGAGACATAAAGATTAACTCTGGACTTTCGCCAGATTATTTTACCAGAAGGCAGTTGAGCCGTCCACTATAATTTAGAATCTAACGGGTATATGCTGGTCTGGGTCAGTTTCAGCAGCCAGTTAGTTTTATCAGCTGACCCAGGCTGGTTTTTCAAAAAAAGGAGGACAAAATGAAACTAAAAAATAGCTGCTATATCCTGCTGGTACTGGCTTTGATTTTAATCCTGGCTGGTCCTGAGCTAAGAGCTGTAAATATCGGAGGCCAGGTAGAGTTTAATCTGGAGTATAATATAAATGAGAGTAAAATCATTGAAACGATAAAATTCCAACCCTCGTTAAGAAGCTGGATAGGGGCAGACATTTATTTTGAATCAGAGATTAATTTACTGGCAAGAGGTCAGGAACTGGATTATGATATAGAAAAATTACAGATAACCTACTACGGCTTAAATACTGATTATATCATCGGATTCCAGGAGGTGAACTGGGGTGCAGTAGATGGGAGGAGCCCTGTAGATAACATTAATCCCCGGGATTTGAGGTGGCCGGTTTCTGAGAACAATAAAATACCTGTCCCGGCTTTCAGGATGAAAAATTATCAGCAAACTTACGAGCTGGATTTTATCTGGCAGCCTGTTTCTGTTCCGGCCAGACTGCCTGATGGTCAGATGAATTCTTTAACCCAGAAGCTGCTGGAAAATAAAATTACAAATTCAACCCTTGCCCTGAGATTGTCCCATTCTAACCCCGGTTATGATCTGGGAGCCAGCATATATCGGGGCTCATCAGGGACCCCGGTTCTGGTTGTTTCTGAAACAGATCGGGAAGCAGTCTTAAAATATTACCTCGAAACCGTACTGGGTGGAGAAGCTGTTATTGAGGCAGGTGCTTCAATAATCAGAGCAGATATTGCTGCCGCCTTCCCCGAGTCCGGAGATTATTATCCTGATAATACTATCAGATTTGCAGCCAGCCTGGAAAGAAATCTCACTCCAGAACTTTTTGTTCTCGCAGGAGTTCAGGGAGAGAAGGAATTGGGTGCACCGGCAGAGAAGTATTTAATATTAAACAGCAGTTATCAGCTTGATTTCTCGAGGAATTTTGATTTCACCGGAATTTTTGATATAGATACCGGAGATTCTCTTTTCAGGCCATCATTTAATTATAATGTTGCCGACGGGATAAATCTGGAAGCGGGAGCATTAATATTTCCAGGCGAACAAAATTCTATTGGGAGCATGAACAGTAATAATCAAATTTATCTAACAACCACAATAAGTTTTTGAAAGGTTTTTAGATTGCTCCTCCAGCAGCAAAGCCTGGAAAAAAGAAAAATCATCAAAGGAGATTTGATCAACAGTGGATATTACTGAATTGTTAAGATATGCGGGAAAGCCAGAAATATTTACCAGATCTGATGCTGAATTCTGGGATGATCCTCATATTTCCCGAAAAATGCTTGAAGCCCATCTAAATCCGGAATTAGCTGCTGCCAGCAGAAGTCATAGAACTATTGAGGATTCGGTTAACTGGCTGACAGAGAAGATATTACCGGAGAGAGATATTAAAATTCTTGATCTGGGCTGCGGTCCGGGCTTATACACATATCGCCTGGCCAGGCTGGGCTATTCCCTTACTGGTATAGATTATTCCCGAAATTCTCTAAATTATGCCCGGAGATTTGCCCATAAGGAGAACCTGGAGATTGAATATAAGAATCAAAACTATCTTACCATAGATTATAAGGAAGAATTTGATGTTATTTTGTTGATTTACTGTGATTTGGGCGCTTTAACAGATAAAGAGAGAGATATCCTGCTTGGGAGGATACACCAGTCTTTAAAACCAGGCGGTCTCTTTATTTTTGATGTATTTACTGATAAAAATAGAGATGAAAACAGCACAGGCAGATCCTGGGAGATTGAAAAAAATGGGTTTTGGAGCC
>PWHA01000224.1 GCA_003554685.1 Halanaerobiaceae bacterium | reverse complement strand
GCGGGGATAAACGCTGAAAGCATCTAAGCGTGAACCCTTCCTCAAGATAAGGTATCCGGCTCCATTACTGGAGATAAAACCCCTGGAAGAAGACCAGGTTGATAGGCCGGAGGTGTAAGTGTGGCAACACATTAAGCTGACCGGTACTAATAGGTTGAACGCTTAATCTACTCCTATATGCTTCTTTCAGGGTTCGAATTTCTTTTTTACTTAAATTGTGAAAACATTCATTTAATTTTTTGGGAAGCATTTTATGTTTACATTCGGGAAGTATTTGAAGTTTTTAATTTTAATATATAGCAAATGATATTTTAATTTCGGGTTTTATTCTAATTTATTAAGGATAGTTGTAATTTTTGTCGGCCGAGTGAGGGCCGTTTTTTGTTTAGTGAGGTTTTAAAAGAATATAATAATTTGATTAAATTTTGAAGAGATCTGTGACTGGAAAGAAAATGTGATTTATAAGGGGAATTGTTCGAATATTGGATTATGGAGGCTGTTGTTAAATGAGGATGGAGTTTTGAGGTTAGATTAAATTGGTCAATTTAGCAGGAATCTTGCTGTAAATGTATAAATTAAATGATAGGGATGGTAAGAATAAGATTGATTTGTAGGAAGTTAATAATGCTGTGAGTAATATTGGTTTAGGTTCTGCTGGGGTTCGTGGATTTTTAATTGATGACATGAGCAGTGTTCTGGCTTGAGAATTGATTTTTGAATACTAAATCTTTATAAGGGGGGAAATTAGTATGGCTAAGTTATTGCGGGTTAATATGAGTACGCTGGAGGTAAATGAGGAGAAGCTGCCCGAGAAATACCGGAATATGGGTGGCAGAGGTTTGACTTCGGGTTTTGTGCTGGATGAGGTTAAGCCGGACTGTCATCCGCTGGGTAAAAATAACAAGCTGGTTTTTGCGCCGGGTATGGTGACCGGGACTTCGGCTCCTTCCTCGGGGCGGATTTCGGTTGGTGGTAAGTCGCCGCTGACCGGGGGGATTAAGGAGTCCAATGCCGGTACGCCCTTTGCCCAGGATCTGGGCCGCTCCGGGTATAAGGCTGTTGTGATTGAAAGTTTACCAGAGGATAGTGAGAAGCGCTGGCTGCTGGTAATTGACAGTGAGGGAGCCCGGCTGGAAGAGGTGAGCGAGCTTAAGGAGAAGAAAACGGGTGCCAGCGTGGAGGCGCTGAAGGAGAAGTATGATAATCATGATTTTGCCCTGGTAGGGCCGGCCGGTGAGTGGAAGATGGCGATGGCCGGTATCTGCTATAATGATCCCGAGTACCGGGCCAGCCGTTATTCCGGACGCGGGGGTCTGGGTGCGGTAATGGGCTCCAAGGGGCTTAAGGCTATTGCGGTTGAGAAACGGATGGGCAGGGTTGAACTGGCCGATGAAGATCTTTTCAAGAGAGGTCAGCGGAAGCTGGTTGAAGGTCTGCGCAAGCATGATGTTACCAAGCCCGGTGGTACCTTGAATTCCTATGGTACTGCGGCTTTGATCAACGTGCTGAGTCAGGCCGGTGGACTGCCTACTGAGAATTTCAGTTCCGGTGTTTTTGAAGGGGCTGAAGCAACCTCAGGGGAGGCTATTGCTGAAACTGTAGAGAAGCGCGGTGGCAAGGGTATGATGGGTCATTCCTGTCATCCCGGCTGCGTGATTCAGTGCTCCAATGTTTTCCCTGATGAAGATGGGGAGGAGTTAGTTTCCTGTCTGGAATATGAGTCGGACTGGTCGCTGGGAGCCAATCTGGGTATTGATGACCTGGATCAGATTGCCAGGATGATTGATATCTGCAATGAGGTTGGTATAGATACCATTGAAGCAGGTGTTGTGCTGGGTGTGGCCATGGAGGCCGGCCTGGCTGAGTTTGGTGAGGGCGATAAGGCGATTGAACTGCTGGAAGAGGTCGGCAAGAATTCGCCGCTGGGCCGGGTGTTGGGAAACGGTGCCAGCTTTACCGGTAAGGCCTACGGTGTGACCCGGGTGCCTACGGTTAAAAGTCAGGGTATGCCGGCCTATGAACCACGGGCTGTCAAGGGGATTGGCATTACCTACATGACCACCCCGATGGGTGCCGATCATACTGCCGGTTATACTATTGCGCCGGAGATTCTTTCGGTCGGTGGTGAGGTTGATCCCCTGACACCGGAAGGCAAGGCCGAACTTTCCCGGGCCTATCAGGCTACCACAGCCTTTGTGGACAGCAGCGGTTACTGTCTCTTTACCACCTTTGCCCTGCTGGATGATGAGACGGCGATGGAGGGCATGGTGGAGACGGTTAACGGTGTGCTGGGAACTGACTTTTCTGTGGATGAAGTGGTTGAAGCCGGTAAGGAGATTTTGAAGAAGGAAAGAGAGTTTAATATGAAGGCCGGCTTTACCAAGTCCGATGACCGTCCGCCAGAGTTTATGCGGGAAGAAAAGCTGCCTCCGCATAACGATATCTTTGATGTGACCGATGAGCAGCTCGACAGTGTCTGGGATTTTTAGTCTGAAACTCTGTCGATGAGATGTCTGGCTGCTGAAGTTCCGGGCTGCTGGAGGAAGGACTGTTTGCGGCAGGATGGTTCTTAAAGCAGATGAGCTCTGGTGTATGCTTTGGTAGCATGATCATGTAGTAAGCTTTGGTAGTATACTCATGTAGTATGCTCATCATGAGGACTTTGAGATTAAAGTGTTTACAAGTTGATGTTTTTTTGGTGAGGATGTTGCCGTAATTTTTGCTTTAAGGAAATATAGTTTATAGTTTAGGATTAATTGAGGAAAAGCTGCTGTAAGTTTGGTAAGTCTGGCTGGATTAAGGGCTGCTCTTTTATCGAGGGCAGCCTTTTTTCTAATATTTTCGGCTGGCTGACATTTCTGGCGGGCTGATTTAGGCAGCTGAACAGGGTTTTTTGACCCGGAGTTTATTTGGAGTAATAAGTAGTGATATAATAATCTGGAGTCCGGGCGAAAATATCTTTTTTAGGAATTAGTATTGTTTTGAAGTATTAGTTATGTTTTGAAGTATTAGTTATGTTTTGAAGGATAATTTGTCTTAGTATTTTTAGAGCTCTTAAAGTTTATCATTTTCTTTTTGAGCAAAATACAATGATTAACTACTATTTGTAGATGATAAAGCCTAGCATATCAAGTTTTATATATTTCTCTAATTTAAAAACTGTACAAAAGAAACATCTTATAATTTGATTTACTATTTTTATGAAATGCTGATATTATGGCAAGCTTATAAAAGTTAAATTTGCAAAAAGGTATGCTTTCAAAGTTCTGAGTTTAGGGAGTTAGGAGAGGTGTTTCTGGAAGTTGGAGTCTCGAAAAGGGGTGATACCGTGATTAATGATTCCGTGATTAATATTGAGATTAAGCTGTTTGCCAATCTCCGGGAGTATAATCCTGAGGAGCCGGGCGGCAAAGAGGCTGTTGAGTATGAGATTGCTGAGGGCTCGACAATTGAGGATTTGTACCGGGAACTGGAGATTCCTGAGGATCATGTTAAGATGAATTTTGTTAATAATTTGAAGAAGAAAAAGGATTATGAGCTGCAGGATGGTGACAGGGTGGCTGTCTTTCCGCCGATTGCTGGGGGATAAGCTGAGGTGCTGGAGTTTTTAGTTGGTTTAAAGGCAGGGCCTTTGAGATTTAGAGATATGGGATGGTTTATCGATTTTTGTGGTAGAGAGATATCAGAGGATTAATCGGTTTTGTGATTGAGTTTTTGGGAATTGATTTTGTGAATATGTTTTTGGGGAGTCAAATTTGTGAATATGTTTTTGGGGAAATAATCTTGTGAGTGAGTTTTTTTGGGCAGTTAATTGAGTTAAGTGGGATTATTTAACTGGTTGTTATGGTCTGGTGCTCTCCAGGTTGGTGGGTGGATTATCTGGGGGGTTATCTGTTTAACTGGTTTTGTTTAGGCTGGAGTTTAACCGATTTGGTTTTTTATTTGAAGGCTGGGCCTGGCTGGTTGTTTGGGAAAGGTTTTAGGCTGTGCTTTTTAAACTGATGGTTAATTTTTTGGCTGAGCTGGCTGGCTGAGCTGGTTTTAGAGTCGGGTTTTTAGAGTTGGCTTTATATAGTTGGCTTTATATAAAGGTTGATTTATTCAGGTGGAGGGATAGGATTATATATGGCGAAAAATAGAGTGGAAGTATACGATGAAAATGGGCGGTTGCAGGTGTTTGAAGGGGATTTTCTGGTGCAGCAAGCTGATAACGGTTATATTTTGCATGAGAGGCGGCCGGATCTAAAGAAGATTTATCTGGAGATTACGGCCCGGTGTAATTTGGACTGTATTATCTGTGTCCGGCACAGCTGGGAGCAGTGTCCCGGTGATATGAAGATGGGGCTTTTTGAGAAGATTCTGGCGGATCTGGAGGAGCTGCCGGACTGCCGGGAAGTTGTGCTGGGTGGTTTTGGTGAGCCGCTGATGCATCCCGGGATTGAAGAGATTGTTGCCGGACTGAAGGAGAAGGGATATAAGGTCAGGATTACCACCAATGGGATGATGCTGCAGGGTGAACTGCTGGAGCAGCTGGTTGAGCAGAGGGTGGATGAAGTTATTGTTTCGATTGACAGCTTTAAGGAGGAGCGTTTTGCCGATATTCGGCGGGGTGAGCTGGGCAGGCTGCTGGAGAATCTAGCTGAATTAAAGCGGGTTAAGGATGAGAGGGAGACTATCTTTCCTCGGCTGGGGCTGGAGTTTGTGCTGATGAAGAGGAATCAGGAGGAGCTTGAGAATTTGAGCCGGCGGGCCCGGGATCTGGGGGCCTTTTCCATTCTGGTGACCCATCTTTTGCCCTACCAGGAGGATATGGTGGATGAAATTCTCTATGGTAAGGGAGAGCGGGAGCAGCAGCTGGCGCTGAAGCTCTGGACCAGTCCGGTGCCGGGGTCGGCAACCATGTGTACCATGAACCTACCCTCGCCGAACTGGGGGGCGGAGCGGAGCTGCGATTTTGTTTCTGGCCGAGCCTGTACCGTGACATGGCAGGGGGAGGTTTCTTCCTGCTATGCCCTGATGCATTCCAATAGGTACTTTGTTTTTGGGCGGGAGAAGCAGGTTGAGGCTCATTCCTTCGGGAATGTGGCGGAGAGGCCGCTGAGGGAAATCTGGAATTCGCCGCGGTATCTGAAATTCAGGAACCGGGTGAGGTATTTTGATTTTCCCTCCTGTGTGGACTGTGAGCTGAGCGATAACTGCACCTATCCCGAGGAGAATCAGGATTGTTGGGGTAATGACCCTTCCTGTGCGGACTGTCTCTGGGCTCAGAATATTGTGCGCTGTCCCTGATTTTCTGGGCGTCTGACGTCTGGAGTTTTTTCTGGTCGGGAGGTGTTGGGATGTTTAGGAGCTGGTGGGATGGTTGGGAGGTGTTAGGAGCGACTGGTTGTTTTTTGGAGCTCGGGAATTGTGGTATAGTAGGCTTCAGGGAGAGCCAGGAGATGAAGACCTCTGAAAGCGCGGTGGTATAGCTGCTGGAACCTGCCGGAGAAGGGGTATTATGGAGCGCATTTTGATTACTGCTGGTAATGTTTGGATATGGAAGGAGAAGTCTGGAGGTGTTTCTGGTTATCTGGTTGAAGTTTTGTGAATGCTGGCAGGTAGGCGAGGTATGTGGGGTATGAAGGATGGTAGAACTGGTAAAGGATGTTGAGAGTAGAGGAAATTTCGCTCTAGAACAGATTATTTTTGTTAAACGAGTTGAGAATGTAAACTGGTAAACTTCATTTTTACTGGTTTTTTGAGATAATTAAGATAGATGATGATTAACTGGATAAACATCAGGTGTTTTCTGTTTTACAGACTGTTTTAGAGATTGAGCTTTAGATTGAGTTTTGGAATTTATCTGACTTAAGGGGGTTTAAGCAGTGAAAAAGGTTAAATATCTATGTCAGTGCTGTGGTGAAGATTTTATAGTAGTGGAGAAGGTGGAAGATAATGAAGAACTAATCTGTCCGGAATGCGGTGAAGGCTGTTATGGAGACTGCCGGGAAGTTGAGGTTATTGATGAGTGACTGGATGGTAATTATCAGGTGACTTGAAAGTGATTTGAGACATGTAATTATAAAGTGATTACCTTGAAAATATGTCGTAATATTTTCATCTATTGATGTGTTCCGAATGGGCATGCGGGTTTTCCTTGGAAATATGCCGCTTAATTTCCATATCTTGTTGGGCCCTTTTAGGGGCATGCGGGTTTACATTATAATTATAAAGTGATTGGAGACGGGGTTGCTGCTTGAGGTTTTGGTTTGTTTAGGCCTGTAAACCTGTTATGATAATTTTACTGCCGTGATAAATGCCATGATGAAAAAATCAACTGACTAAATCGCCTGGGGGAAGCTCCAGGTTTTTTGTTTTTACAGGTGTGATAATTTAAGCTGCAGGTGCAATAATGATCAAGGTGCTGTAATGATAAAGGAGCTATTATGGTTGAAGTGCAATAATGATGAAACTGTGGTAATGATGAAACTACGGCAATGACGAAACTGCGGTAATGATGAAACTGTAATAATAAAGAAGGAGCGATGATGGTTAAGACGAGAATATGATGAGGGTGCGGTAATGATGAAGGAGTGATGATGATTGGGGTGTGATAATGATGAGGGGGCGGTATCGGTTCAGGGTAGGCTGGAATAAATCTGCCATAAATTTTGTCCTGAGATAAATCCTGCAAAATGATGCAGGAGTAAAAAAGCTGGTTGTACTTAACTTAGTTTTTCAAATCCGGGGTTTATCTGGTATAATGAATTCAGGTCAGGTATAATGGATTCAGGTCTGGTATAATGAATTCAGGTCAGGTTCTCGATGCTGGATATTCTATCACAAAAGCAAACTTTTATCTGGGCTAATGGCTTCAAGCTAGGCCTGGATTGCAGCAATTTTTCAAGGTGAATTTTTATCTGTTATTAGGTAAATTTTTATTTGTTATAACATGAATATTTATCTGTTATAATCTGTTCTAAATTTTCTAAATGATATTATCCGAGGGCAATTAGGCCGAAAAAATATTCTGAGTCTGATAATTTGCATTTTTTATCTGCGATTACCTGATAATTTGCGCTTGATAATTTGCGCTTGATAATCTGCTCATCGGTGCTTAATAATTTGCTTCTACTGGAGGCGGTTTTATGTTAACCGGCTATGAAAATCTGGATCAAAAAATCGAAATATTTTCCCGGGGTCAGCTTTCGCTGCTGGCGGGCCTTCCCGGGGCCGGAAAGAGTGCGCTGGCAATTAATATAATGCATAATTTGCTGGAAGTTGAGAATGAAACCAGGATTTTATATATTACTCCGGGGATGCCGGCTCAGCGGCTGGCGGAGAGATTTATTTTTCTGGATTCCGGGATTTCCCCCTACAACCTGAACTTTTTGAATCTGGACGAAAAGGAGATCCAGGAAGCGATTTCGGGCAGTGCTGGTAAATTTCAGCATTTTATCGATGAAAAAAAACTGAAAATTATCGATGATAATCTGCTGACGATTGCTGATATCAGTTCGCTCTGCCTGGATCATTTTACTGATTTTGATCTGATTTTTGTTGATTATCTTCAGGCTTTGAAGTCTTCTCATGGCAAGGAATATGCTTCCCGGAGTTTGATTGAGATTCAGCTGAGGGAGCTGAAGAAAATTGCCCGGAAGTCAGAGGCGGCGGTGGTGCTGATAAGTCAGCTGAAGAATTATGCCGGGCAGCCGACGGCTGCTGATCTGCTGCCTTTTTCCAGGCTGCTGCGGAATGAGACTGATAAAATTATTCTGCTGCATCGAATTGATAATCCAGCAGGAGAAAGGGACTGGGAGAATGAGTTTAATGTCAATTTCAATAAGATTCCGGAGCCGGTTGAGCTGATTGTGGAGAAGAATATTTCTGGATGCATCGGGAGTTTTGATTTTTTCTGGGAGCCGGCTACTCTGGCGTTCCGGGAGCGGACACCGGAGATTGAGCAGTATATCAGACGGCTGCTGCGGGAGATTTAAGAGCCGGAGGAGTTTGCTATTTGCTAATTTTACTGTAAAGAATTTTTATGATTTTTCAGTATTATGGCTGAAAAATTTGGCCGGTATTGCTTGAAGATACGGCAGTATATTTGATATGGCAGGTTTTTTGATCTGGTGAGTTATTTGAGATGATGGTTTATTTTATGCGGTAGGTTATTTGATATTGCGGGTTATTTAGCCAGGGAGCTGGAGAAATTTATCAGCAGCAGAAGCATAATAGCAGAGGGTGAGATAAATTATGAAGCAGCTAGAAGACAATTTAAGAGATAGTTTCAGAGATAATTCCAGAAGGGATCTGGAGCAGCGGTTTAAAATTCAGGCCGGATATCCTGGATACGGCAGCCGTTCTAAAGATGAATTTAGTGATAAGCGGGATAATGCTCTCAATGTGAGAGAGAAGAAAGAGATAGCTGTTAATAACAGGGAGCAAACGATAAATATTTCAAATCGAACTATTAAAATTGC
>PWHA01000318.1 GCA_003554685.1 Halanaerobiaceae bacterium | reverse complement strand
TTTTTATCAGCATCGCTGCCTGAAATAGTATAGGCTCGATACATTTCTCTATCTTCTTCGACCTCGACCAGCAGGAACTGACCGGGGATAAATTTCATTTCTGAGGGCTCCAATAGTTTAACAGTATATTCTTTAATATCTGGATTCTCAAATTCCCTAATCCGGGAAATTTTAGCCCGGTAGAAGCGGGCTTTATTGAAACCGGTCAGATCAGCCCGGTCTTTAAGTTCCTGAGCTTCAGTTGAAGTGGCCAGCTGCAGAATCCCGCTGGGGCAGTTTTCCACGCAGGTGTTACAGCGAATACACTGCTCGGCATCGAATTGATTGCTGCCCTCTTTAAAACTTTTATGGGGTTCAAGCTGCATGGGGCAGACCCGGGAACAGCGGGCACAGGAATGACAGAGTTCGGGACTTTTGGCTGTGATGAGCTCATCTCTGCTGGAAGTTACCCCCAAAAACTTACCCAGACGGTAGGATAGAAGCTGGAGGGTGCCCATGGGACAGAACTGACACCAGCTTCGGGGACTGATGGTCAATCCCAAGAGACCGCCTACAATCAGCACAATCAGATAGGTGCTGGAAAAGATGGTACCGGTTCGGACCAGAAGTCCTTCTGACTGCTGAAATACAGTCAGGAATCGGCGTATCATATTGAAACCGAAAAAAATGAAGGCTGCTGCAATCACCGGTCTGGATTTTAGAAATCCTGGAATAAATTTGTTGCTGCTTAGGGGCAGGATAATCCGGTCATAGAGACTGCCGTGAGGACAGAAATTACCACACCAGTATCGACCTTTAAAAAAACTAACAGCAATTAAGGCAACTATAATGACAGGCACAACCAGACCCAGATAGGGCCAGAACTGACCACCCAGGGCAACTATGATAGTTACCAGCCAGGCCCAGTGTCTAATGGAATTAAAAGCACGATTGGTCTTAATATTATAAGCTATATCCGCCAAGATCTTTCCCCCCTGATTAGGATTAATTAATGTCAATACATCAATTATTATTACCTATCAGGAAAAAAATTTCTGTGACTAAGTCACAGAGAGGCAATTTTTTCCAGAGCCTGGTGGTTTGTTATCCGAACTTTACCCCGGGAGAGGCTGATAATTTTACGTTCGGCAAAGGTTTTTAAGGTTCTGCTGACCACTTCCCGGGCCGAACCGATTTCCCGGGCTATTTCGGCATGAGTTAACTCCAGCATCTCCTGGTTTCTTTCGGCATTCGAGATTAAAAAAGAAGCAATTCTGGTTTCCATGTTGGAAAAAGCAATTTTTTCAACTGTCAGCATCACATCCTGCAGGCGGCTGAAAACTTTGGCAAAGACAAACTCCTGAAATTCAGGCACCTGATTGAGAAACTTTCGGAAAGTATTCCCCGGCAGTGCCAGAATTTCTGTTTCTTCTTCTACCTGAGCCTGAGCTGGAAAGCTGGAATCACTCATAATACAGGCTATTGACATCAAACACATTTCTCCGGTTCGCATTCTGTACAGAGTTATCTGCCGGCCCTTTTCCGACATCTTGAAAACCCGGATTGAACCCTTAAGCAGGAAAAAGGTGTTTTCACAGGTATAACCGGCCCTCATAATTATTTTTCCGGCAGAATATTTGACATGGTTAAGCTGCTCTCTCAGTTGTTTTTTTCTCTTTTCATCAAGAACTTTAACAAAGGAAAATTTAGTTTCAAATTCCCGGTTGACTTCTTCACCAATCATTAGGTTATCTATCCTCCTGAACTGCAATATTAACTTAAATTTTTTAAGAAGCTTCTGTCATATTTTATCATGGAATTTTTTCCGGGGCAAATCCAGTCTGCTAATTAGAGCCGAACTGTTTTATAAGCTTACTAGGATTTTAAAACTCTATAGCAGGTAAAATAGCAGGAATATTTCTGGCATATTTTATGACTGTTTGATAAAATTAAGCCATCGCAGGTTAAGCAAACCGCAAAACCTGTAAATATGTTTGCTGGAGGTGTTCATTTTGTCCGAAATACCAACTATAGGTATAATCAGGAGTGAATTCCCAGAGACCGCTGACCCCGATCTGATGAAGGCCAGCGAAAGCAGTATTATTATTGATGATGATTATGCTGCCGGCCTTGATAAGATTGAAGAGTATGATTATCTCAAGATTATATTTTATCTCCATGAAGCGGAGGGCTTTAAACTGGTGGGTCCCCGGCGTTATGGGGGAGTTCGGGGAGTTTTTGCCTCCCGGACACCCTACAGGCCTGCCGCCATCGGAGTAACGGTGGTTAAACTTCTGGAAAGACAGGGAGGAAAATTAAGGGTGGCCGGTCTGGATGCCATTGATGGCTCCCCGGTCTTTGACATCAAACCCTATGTAACTGAAATTGACAATCCCGAAATAAAATTTCAGCAGAGCTGATGCTGATAGATTTTCGGAGAATAATATTTAAGCATTGACTTTATTGAAAATCTATAATATTATTTAATTAAGCTAACATTTAAATAAATTTATGCTTAAAATTTATTCTGGAATAACAAATATCTAAAGGAGGCTCATATGAAGTTATTACAGTCTTTAAAAGCTCTGGCCGAAGAGTCTCGTTTAAAAATAATAACGCTGCTGCTCCAGGAAGATCACTGTGTTCGTTCGCTGGCCCACCGGCTGGATCTATCAGAAGCTGCCATTTCTCAGCATTTAAAGGTGCTCAGAGAAGCCGGCCTGGTTCAGGGAGAAAAACGGGGCTACTGGGTTCATTATCAGGTGCAGGAAAAGGTTCTGGCCGGTATCTCAAAGGCTCTTGAGAATCTACCGCAGGAAATTAAAGTGCCCAGGGAATGTCAGAAAAATCACCGGGGCAGCTGCTGTCAGAAAGAGAATTAATTTTTTAAGGAGGCACATTTATGGCTCTGCTGGAGGCAGCCGTTAATTCCTTTGGAGCAGATCAGGTTTTTTTGACCGACCTTAATTCTGACAGAATTGGCAGAGAAGAATATGGAGTTAAGGTTCTTGACGGCAGCAGGGATACTGAAAATCTGGTTCAAAACGCGGATTTTATCCTGGCCACAGGTTCAACTATTGTCAATAGCACCGCAGATAATCTTATATATCTTTTTCAGAAGTATGATAAACTCTTTGCCTTTTATGGCAATACAATTTCCGGTCCGGCCTATCTGCTGGATCTGTCTCACATCTGTTTTTACGGCCACAGTTAAGTTTTTTTGGGCCGGGGGGATACCGATTTTGAGGTTGAGGTGCTCTAATAAATCATAGATGTTAATTATATTTATGCTGTAAGTGAGCTTGAGTAGATCTCGAGCTCCCTTTTCTTTTCCCTTGCTGGAAGTGTTAATTAATCAAGTATTTATCAAAATCATCAATTTCTCTCTCTGCTGATTTTATTTATGAAAATAAGCAGGAAAAAAATGTTTTTTATAGAAAGATTATAAAACAACTGCATCAGGTCAGGAAAATTTAACTTTAGTCTCAAATGGAGGTGTTCCATGACACTGGAAATAGGCCTGACTCTGCTGGTTCTCCTGGTCACCATAATCTTATTTATTACCGAACTTTTCCGGGTGGATATAACAGCCCTGCTGGTCTTGGTTGTTCTGCCCTGGCTGGGCTTAATCGAACCTCTTGAGGCTTTTTCTGGACTGGCCAGTAATGCGGTAATTGCTGTTATTGCAGTCATGATAATGGGATATGGCCTGGAGCAGTCCGGCGCCATCCAGCTAATTACCGGACCGCTCATTCAGGTGGCCGGCAGGGAAGAAAAAAGATTGACAGCAGTGGTTTCAGCTTCGGCCGGGATTTTCTCTGCCTTTGTCCAGAACATTGGGGTAATAGCCCTCTTTCTGCCAATGGTGAGAAAGATTTCCCGGAAAACTGAATCTTCGCTTTCCCGGATCCTGATGCCGGTGGGGTTTGCCGCCTTGATGGGAGGCAGCCTGACCATGGTGGGTTCCGGCAACCTAATTATTTTAAACGATCTTCTGATGCAGGGTGGACAGGAGCCCTTTAACCTCTTCAGTGTAACTCCAATCGGACTTGTTTTGCTGCTGACAGGTGTGGCTTACTTTTTTATCCTGGGCGGTCAACTTCTACCTGATACCGGCCCTGAGACCAGCGAGGAGATGGTTGAGCAGAAGAAAATGGTGGAATGCTGGGGGCTGGCCACCACAATATTTCGCTGTAAAATTCCCGAAGGAAGTTCCCTCCAGGGTCTGACCCAGGAGTCTGCCGGTCTCTGGGGAGAATACGGTCTCTATCTCCTGGCACTCAAAGAGAAGGAGGATATTTCCTATGCTCCCTGGCGCTTTACCCGTTTTTCCTCCCGGCAGGAATTAATAATTCTGGGTAAAGAATCCAGCATCGAGAAATTCTCTCAGGATTATAATTTACAGTATTCCCGGGAGGGGCAGCGCAGAGAGTCCGGAGAGTTAATATCACAGGAGGATCTCCAGGACAGCTCCTTTGCCGAGCTTGTGGTTCCCCCCCGTTCTGACCACCAGGGCAAAACAATCAGGCAGATTGCAGTAAGAAAGAACTATAATATTAACCCTTTGATGCTGATCAGAGGTGATGAGGAGATTTCCGGAGATTTTTCTGATCTAACCCTGCAGTCCGGAGATATTATTGTCTTCTTCGGCCTGGTGGATAATATTAGGGCTGCTGTTGGTTCGGAAGATTTCATCTCTTTAACCCCGCTGCGCAGCAGGAAAACCGGCACCGGAAACCCCCGGCTGGCCGGGGCAGTTTTTCTTCTAGCGATAAGTCTTATTTTACTTGGTTTTGAACTGGCACTGTCTCTCTTCAGTGGAGCACTGCTGATGGTGCTGCTGGGTCTTATCCCGGTTAAAGAGATCTATCGGGCTGTTGACTGGCAGACTGTTTTTTTACTGACAGGATTAATTCCCCTGGGACTGGCCATGGAGAAAACCGGGACAGCTGAATTTTTGTCTGTCAGAATGATGACCGTGCTGGAGGGCAGTCCGGTATTTCTAATTCTGCTGGTTCTGGCTTTGCTGGCCTCAATTTTCACCCTCTTTATGTCAAATGTGGCCTCGACGGCAGTTCTGGTTCCTCTAGTTATGATTCTGGGACGGCAGCTCGGTATCAATCCCCGGGCCCTGGCCATGTTGGTGGCAGTTTGTGCTTCCAATTCCTTTATTCTTCCCACCCATCAGGTAAATGCTTTTTTAATGAATCCTGGAGGTTACAGCAGTAAAGACTATCTTAAAGCGGGAGGACTGTTATCTCTGCTTTACATTATGGTAACGGTAATTATGATCTATCTTTTTTATCTATAAAATCTGGAGATTTTTAAAATTACAAAGGAGAGATAATCAATGTTATTTGAAAAGATCAAATCACCGGGTCTGGCTCATAATTCCTATCTGCTGGGAGACAGTGGTGAGGCAGTAGTCATTGACCCCCGCCGTGACATTAAAGTTTATCTGGAAAAGGCCGTGGAAGCAGGTTATGCCATCAAACATGTACTGGAAACTCATCGTAATGAGGATTACTTAATCGGTTCCCTGGAGATCAAGCAGAAAACCGGGGCAGATATCTGGCATGCTGATCCTCATCTGGATTATCAGTATGGAAATCCGGTCGAAGCAGGCCAGAAGTTTCAGGCTGGTCGGTTGGCAGTTGAAGCCCTTCATACTCCCGGACATACGCCCGGATCCCGCAGCTATGTCCTTTATGGCTATGAAGGGGAGCCCTGGATGGTTTTTACCGGTGATGTGATTTTTGCCGGGGATGTAGGCCGGGTTGATTTTCTGGGAGAGGAGAAGCTGCCGGAAACAGCCGGTGCCCTTTATGATTCCATCTTCAAGAAAATTTTTCCTCTGGGAGACGGGGTGATTCTCTGTCCGGCTCACGGAGCAGGATCGGTCTGTGCCAGTGCCATTTCTGACCGGGAGTGGACAACAATTGGCATTGAAAAGAAGCTCAATCCTAAACTTCAGGTTGAGAGCAAAGAGGAGTTTATTGAAAAGGTCGGCAAAATGCTGGAATATCCTCCCTACTTTAAAAAAATGGAAAAATATAATCTGGAAGGTCCCCCCTCACTGTCTCAGTATGAAAAACCCGCACCCCTGACAGCAGTAGAATTTGACCGCATTAGAGAGGAAAATGAGGCTGTAGTGCTGGATGCCAGAATGGAAGTCAGCTTTGCCAGCGCCCATATTCCCGGCGCTCTCTCCATCTGGAAGGATAATCTGCCCAGTTTTGCCGGCTGGTTTGTTCCCCTGGATAAACCGATTCTGCTGGTTACCGAAGGAGAATATCCCTCGGAAGAAATTACCCATCTCTACCGGACTGGATTTGATAATATCAGAGGTTATCTCTCAGGTGGCCTGATCAACTGGCATATGGCCGGTAAAAAAAGCACCTCTATCAATACCATTACTGTGGATAAACTATGTCAGATTATCGACGGCTCCGGTGATTATTTTATTCTCGATATCCGCTCCCGGGATGAGCTGGAAGAAGAGGGAGAGATCCAGGATGCCGTAAATATTCACCTGACGCAGCTGACGGATGGCTATTCTGAACTTCCCGAGGATAAAGAAATTTATATTTTCTGCGGCAGCGGGTTGAGGTCCATGACAGCAGCAACCCTGCTGAAGAACAGGGGTTATGATAATATAAGTGTTGTTTTAGGGGGGCTGATAGGCTGGTCTTCCACTAGCTGCCCGATAGTTTGAGGGCTTTTCCCTGGCTGTAAGGCATAATCTAAATAAATGAATTGGATAAAAATCCAGTAGAGAGATTTTCGAGTAATAAAAGAAAAATCGACTCCTGCTGTCTAGGAGTCGATTTCTTAATCAAATGTTTTAATAAATTAGTATGCCGTATTGTAAAGATTTTCAGAGAAAAAAATCAATAAAGTTGGAAAATTATCAGACCGATAATCATCAAAATCAGCCCCAGTATTTTTATCACTGAAATATCAATAACAGCTTCTCCGAACAGACCAAAATAATTAATAAGAAGGGAAGCAATAATCTGGGTAACAATGATTATCGTCAGGGCATAACTGATGCCCAGAGTGGAAACACCCTGCATAACTGTATAGATTATACCGGCTCCCAGCACCCCTCCCAGCAGGTAAATAACATTAATCTCTTTGAAGGCAGCCAGGACCGGCTGCTGGCGAAAAAAAAGCAGCACCAGCAGGGTAAAAACAAAGCCGCTGCCGTGCACAAAGGCATTGGCAGGCCAGAGATTGGCCGCCTCACCAAGACGAGCATTAAAAATTGACTGCAGCGAAATCATCAAACCGGCCAGAATAGAAAACAAGGTTCCTTCAATCATCATAATCACTCCTGCCCTGAGTAAAATGGATCAAATTTAAGCAAAAAAATTTTGAGCAAGATAATAGCTGTTAACCCGATTACACCTGTTAATCGGTTACACCTGTTAATTATATCAGTTATAACTCAAAATACAAGTGAATTTCAGGCATTTTTGCCCTTCAAGCAAACATATGTTAGAATAAAATACAACACCTGTTTGTTAAGGAGGTATTACAAATGAAAGCTCCGGTGGATTATGCTGAACTGCCTCAGGGTGATGTTCTCTGTATTGATATGAAATCTTTTTATGCCAGTGTGGAGGCGGTAGAGCGGGGTCTGGATCCTTTTCAGGTGGCCCTGGCTGTGGTCGGCAATCAGGACCAGAAGGGCTCGGTAATTCTGGCCGCCACCCCTCCCCTTAAGGAAAAATTCAATATTAGAACCGGGAACCGGCTCTATGAAGTACCTAAAATCCCTGATATAATGCTGGTTGAGCCCCGGATGTCTCTTTATATGAAGAGATCTCTCCAGGTGATTGAACTTCTTACCGGTTATGTTCCCCGGCAGGATATGTTTATTTATTCTGTAGATGAAAGCTGGTTGGATCTGGACAAAACCAAAAAGCGTTACGGGGGAGCGGTCAGGATGGTGCAGAAGATCAAGGAAGATATTTTCCGGAAGTTTAAACTTTCCTGCAGTGCCGGAATCGGACCCAATATGTTTCTGGCCAAGGTGGCTATGGATATTGAAGGTAAGAAGCAGGGACTGGCTGTCTGGCGTTATCAGGATATACCTGAGAAACTCTGGCCGGTGGAGGTTTCAGAAGTCTGGGGGATAGGCAGCCGGACGGCTGAGAAATTTAAAAGGTGGAAAATCAGGACGGTGGGTGATATTGCCCGCCGGGATGCCAGTTTTTTCAGCCGGAAACTGGGAGTTGTGGGAGAAGAGATTTATCGCCAGGCCTGGGGAATTGACTCCAGCCTGCCCGGAGGTTATTATGATGATGTCAGGAAGAGTATCGGCCGGGGAGCAACCCTCTACCGGGATTATACCGAACCGGAGGAGATCAGGACAGTAATTTTTAACCTGAGCGAGGATGTTGGTTACCGGGCCCGCAGCCTGGGGCTGGCAGGCAGGACCGTAAGCCTGAGCTTAAGTTACAGCCGCAGCACTTCCCGGCGGGGTTTTCAGGCCCAGAAGACTCT
>PWHA01000121.1 GCA_003554685.1 Halanaerobiaceae bacterium | reverse complement strand
GCAGCCAGGGAGGTTGTTAATTACAGAAGGGCTTTATGGCAGGGTTATCAGCTTGTTCAGGAGAAACGGAGCCTGACCATCAATATTTTTAAGGAAATTCATAAAATAATCCTGGAGAATGACAGCGGAATTCGCCGGGTTCCGGGGACAAAAATCATTAATCAGGCCAGCGGTGAAATTGTGCATACCCCTCCCGCAGATTATGATGAGATTGTCAGGCTGCTGGATAATCTGGAAGAGTATATTAATGCTGCCGGTGAGGAGACCGATCCCCTGATAAAGCTGGCGGTGATTCATTATCAGTTTGAAGCAATTCATCCTTTTTATGACGGCAATGGTCGCACGGGAAGAATCATCAATGTGCTTTATTTGATTCTAAAAGAGCTGCTGGACAGTCCGATACTCTATCTCAGCAGATATATCATTGCCAATAAAGCTGAATATTATCGGCTGCTGCAGCGGGTTAGTGAGGATAATAACTGGGAAGCCTGGATAGATTATATTCTCAAGGCGGTGGAAGTTACGGCCAGAAATACCCTTAAGCTGGCCCGTTCTATTAATGAGCTGGTTGAAGAGAAGGCTGAGGAGCTTAAACGGGAGCTGGCAAATATCTATTCCCGGGAGCTGATTGATGTGATTTTCAACGAGTTTTACACCAGAATCAGCGATGTGCAGGAGGGGCTGGAGGTTACCCGAAAGACGGCCTCTAACTATCTGTCTCAGCTGGAAGAAATCGGGCTGATGAAGTCGGAGCAGGTTGGCCGGCAGAAAATCTATATCAATCGGGAACTGCTGGAGCTGGTTAAGGCTAATAACCGCCAACTGTGAGACAGGAGGCAAACTCGGAAAGGAAGCTGCCAGCTCTTTGAGAGCTCCTGTCTAGCAGTCTTTCTCTGAAGGCAGACAATTGCTCAGTTCCACCTGTCGAAAATTGTGGTTTTTCGTGGGGGAACCCGGTACCGACCAAATACGCTGATACCACCAAACTGCGCCTCTTTTCTCTTTTTCTTTTTCTTTTTCTTTTTTCTTTTTAGTTAAATAATCTTTGAGCTAAAGTTTCTTTATAGATTAGGTTAACCTGAACATCTTGATTTTCAGGTAATTCTTTTAAAATATTATCTTCTAAAAAATCGCTGAACCTTTTTTCTAAATTATCTGCTGGAATATATCTATATTTAATTTCTTTTGCAGGAGATAATGTTGTTAAATAGAGATTTATGTCTGAAAAAATATCATTTAATTTGTAATAAAGTTTATTCATATATATAATCTTTAACTTCTCATCTTCATCATTTAAAACAGATCTTAAAGAATATTTGCATTCATGTAATTCAATCCAATTATTTTTCCAAAAAGCTGAATCAAGCCTTTTATCGAGAAGCCTATCATTATGATAAATTTCTATTTTTTGACCTGATAGAGCAGGTAAACATTCTGCTTTTTTATTTATATTTGAATCATCAAATAAATTATAAGTAATTAGTTCTAAAAATTCTCCTTTAAAGTCTGAAAAATCTGGTTTAGCTAGATCGGCAATTGAAGCTATGATTTTTTTTAGAGCATGCTCAGTATCTGTATCTTTGATATGATAGATTTCAGAGGTCATTTCTAAAATAACATCAGAAAATTTATTATTTGATAGATTAGCTAATAAAAATGTTATAGAATTAAAATGGTCTTTACTTTTTAATGCAACCTTGACAACTTTCTTAGTTATCATGGAAAATGTTTTTGTTTTATTTCCACATGAAAAGTTCATCATATCACCACTATTGTTTGTATAGAGGTAATGGTGGTGTGGGTACATCAATTCTATTGGTAATATCTTTAATTGTTGACCTTATAAAAGGCCAAACATTAAAGATTGCATTACTTTTATATTGCTTAAAAAACTCATCATCAAAATCATCTTCTCCGTCAAGATTATATTTAACTATAAATGTAGTACTAATATCGAATACATTTGTTTCGTCGTCAGCATCAATACAATTACAAATAAATTTTATTGAATATTTTAGGCTATTCTGAACTTTATTATAATCATGATATACTTCATCGAACTTTAAGTTTAAAGAAAAATTACGATTCTGGATCTCGTCAACAAACCGATTAACATGAATAGATTTCATATAAATATCTTTTAATTTTAATTTATCAATAAAAGATTTGTATTTATTAGTATTATCGGATTCAGACAAGTTAATAACCTCCTTTTAAGCACACCAGTCTGGATATATTTTTTCTTCACCAAGGCTATTATTTATGGATGAAATCTCAGAATTTTTATTGAATTTTATATTAGTAGTATTATTTAGGTTATCAATATCATGTTTATTTTCATCAAAATTAAGATCATCGACTAAAAGGTTCTCTTTTTTTAATCTATTAACTAAATAAGAGCCGATTAACCCAAATAAATTATAAATTTGATCATATTTTTCTGGACTTTCATCTAAAAATTTAGATTCTGATACAAAATATTTAATGCGGTCAAAAATATTATTTATTTCATCTAAATTATTAACATATAATTTGGAAAAAAGTACAATATAAAATTCTTTGCCTTTTTCAAATATCTCTTCTAATAACATTATATCAGTAATATCATATTTAGCTCTTTCCTTTTTTAATTCATTTTTTAATTCATTAAAATTGTTATGACTGATATTATATTTATTTTGAAAATAATATTTTGCCAGGTCAATTAGAATATTTTTATAAAAATCTTCAAATAAAGCTTCTTGTTCATCAGTTAAATAATAAGCCCGGTTTATTTTAAAGTCACTTCTATTTTTAGAATTAAATTTATTATTGAATACTGTCATAAATCGTTCCCTCCAATCAATAAATAAAATTAATTAATCATCTTGATTTTATTATAACAAAATTATCGGCATTTTTATAGTTCTCTGTAAATAGTATAATTCTTTCAAAAGGTTTATACCACCAAAATCACTTCTAAGTAACTGTTGAAGAGCTGGTTTCAGCTGATTTTGCTGTTTCCTTCCAGGAATAAAATGGTATTATCTAATTATAGCCGGAAAATGACAGTCTGTCAAGAAATAATTTCCATGATATATAGCTTACAAAAAGGTAAAATAAAAAAAGCTCACCGGCTGCCAAAAAACTGCAGCTTAAGAGTGAGCGGCCCAGGTCTGGTTATTATGGTTATTATCCTCTGAAGGCAGACAATTGGCCAAGTCTGTCTGTCGAAAAATGTGGTTTTTCGTGGGGGAACCCGGTACCGACCAAAATACACTCGGTACCCGGTACCACCACTATACGGTACCACCACTATAGATTCATGGTTTAACCAGTTCAACTCTGCGGTTTTGCTCTCGACCTTCTGTAGTTTGATTGGTCGTCTGGGGCGCCAGAGGTCCTAAGCCATATGAACTAAGACGATTACTGGCTATATTATAATCACTTATTAAGGCATTTACTACTGATTCAGCTCTTCTTTCTGATAGTCCGATATTATAATCTAAATTCCCAGTATTATCGGTATGGCCTACAACATAAAGGCTTAACTCAGGGTTTTCATTTAATAATTCAGCGATTCTTTCAAGAGTGGGTCTTGATTCTTCTCTAATCTGAGCACTATCTACATCAAATAATATACCATGTATAGACACCCTGCCTCTACTTCTAAGGTCTTTTAGGGCACTGTCTACATCGATCAGATCAGTTCTGAGATCTGTCTCTTCCATTACAACCTGAAAGACTGCCGGCTGGCCGTCAGGCCATCTACTTCCATAGAATCCATGATTGGATGTATAAACTGAAATATAAACATCACCTTCGGCTCTGCTTAATTTAGCAAGAAGATATCTGCCATCTCTTTCGCTAGCATTTACTCCTTCAAATCTAGTTTCAGATGAATCCTTAAAATTAACTGTTGAATAGAGCTCTCTATAAAATCTTTCCGGGACATTTCTAATTTGTTTTGCAATTATTTCAAAACCATTATCAATTAAGGCCATCTCGTAATTTCTAAAGATCTCTAGTGTAGAATGATTATCTGGCACCAGATAAAATCCCTGGGTCATTTTGCCTTCAAGTCTTAAATTTTCTTCTACATATTCCTGGTAATCAGCAGATAATTCTGCCTGGTCCAGACTGCTTAAAGGCATCGTGAATTCATCATAATTTTTGTAATCATAAAATCTAATAAGGGAATTTGGAAAGCGGGAAACTAATGAATGGTCTCTGCTGTCAGTTATATCTTCTGCTGGTACATTCTCTGGAAAGTCTGGTTCTTCTGATTCTATTGAATCTTCAATTTTATCATCTGCAAAATCCAGATCAATATTAATAAGATCAACCTTAAGATCTGTCTCTTCCATTACAACCTGAAAGACTGCCGGCTGGCCGTCAGGCCATCTACCTCCATAGAATTTATGATTGGATGTATAAATTGAAATATAAACATTTCCTGCGGCTCTGCTTAATTTAGCAAGAAGATATCTACCGTTTCCTACATCTGCAGTTACGCTTTCAAACCTGGTTCCTGGTGAATTTCTAAATCTAATTGAGGAATAGAGATCTCGATAAAAACTTTCTGGGATATTTCCATTCTGCGCTGCTATTATTTCAAACCCGTTATCTTTTAAAACTTCTTCATAATTTCTGTAGATCTCTAAGGTAGAATGATTATCTGGTACCAGATAAAATGCCTGGGTCATCCTGCCTTCAAGTCTTAAATCTTGATCAGCATAGGGCTGATAATTCTCTGAAAAATCTGCCTGATCCAGCCTGTTTAAAGGCAATGTAAATTCATCGTAATCTTTGTAATTAAAATATCTGATATAGGAACCTGGAAAGCGTGATATCAAGGAATGATCCTGACTGCCTGGCAAATCTTCTGCAGGGACTTCATCCGGGAAAGCCATTACCTCAGGAGAAATAAGAATAGACAAAGTAATCAGGGCTACCAAAACAATAAAACTGGCTTTTTTAAAAGACACCTTTTACTCCCCCTTAATTAGAAAATTTTTAACTAATTGGGTAAAATTTTGTGGTTATAATTTATTATATCTCACAAATACTGAATTAGCAAAATTCAAAATATAGAAGATTATTAAAGTTGAAAAGAGCTCTATGGCATAGGTTTAATATTGTAGCCGAGGAATTTGCACACTTTTTGCTCTTGACTCAAAATAGAGCAATATATTTCTTTTTCAGCAGATTATAACTAATATAGGCCTTTTGCATAATTCTAAACCTCATAATTCTAAACCTATGAAATCACTGTAATCTTAAGAATTAAAAGCAGGCTTCCCCCCAAAAATCTATTAAGAAGATTCAAAGATTGTCATTCTCTGTGGGCGGACAATTGATAAATTCTGCCTGTCGAAAATTGTGGTTTTTCGTGGGGGAACCCGGTACCGACCAAATACGCTAATACCTCACTTCCCCGCCGCTTGCTTCCAGCTCTGCGATGATTTCGCGGGTGCGGGAGGTGGGGCTGAGGTCGAGGTTGTTGTGGCGCAGGTCGATTTCGCTGCCCGGGCCGAGGTTTTCGCTGGCCAGCAGGGGGGCAAGGTCGTCGATTTTATTGTGGCGGAGGTCCAGTTTTTCCAGGTTCGGGAGGTCGGCCAGGACGGAGATATCGCTTATCTCATTAAAGACCAGGCTGAGAGTTTTCAGCTCGGTGAGAGAGGATAGGGATGAGATATCGTCGACCTGGTTCATTTTAATATTGAGGTGTTCCAGATTGGTCAGGCTGGCCAGGGGGCTGATGTCAGTTATTTGATTGAAGTCCAGCCAGAGTTTCTTGAGATTGGTCAGCTCAGAGAGAGGAGTGATGTTTTCTATTTGATTGTCTATCAGGCTCAGGTATTCCAGGTTTTCCAGGCCGGCCAGGGGAGTGAGATCCTGGATTTCGTTTCCCCAGAGATTTACCTGAGTCAGGCTGGTAATTCCGGCCAGGGGAGTCAGGTCGGTGATCTGGTTGTCCATGAGGAAAAGCTGTTCCAGGTTGGTTAGCTGCTGGATTCCTGCCAGGGAAGTTATGCCCCGGTTCAGGGCTTCCAGCTCTGTCAGCTCAGCAGCCTCCTCCGGATAAAGGGGCTCTTCCTCAGATTTATCCAGAGCTGCCTTGATTGTTTTTTCAAGGTTTTCATCTTCAAAAATCAGAGGTTCATCCCTGGCGGGCAGTTCCTCTTCCTCCAGTTCTTCCGGCTCTTCTGTAACCGCCGGTTCATCGATCTCTTCCAGCTCCTCCAATTCTTCCAACTCTTCCAACTCCTCCTGTTCATCAATCTCCTCCAGCTCCTCCAACTCCGCCGATACTTCCACGCTTTCCTCCAGCTCCTCTAGCTCTTCTAGCTCCGGCGCTTCTTCCGGCCACTCCCACTCCCCCGGATCCGCCAACTCTCCCAGATCCTCCAGCTCAGCTATTTCAGGTGCAGCTTCAGCTGCAGGCTCGGTTTGAAAATAGAGGAGCTCTGACCACCAGCTGTCATCTATCTCGGGGTCCTGAGAATAGGCTCTGACATTCCAGCGATAGGTGGTGTTTTCCTCCAGGGTTCCTTCCGGGAGGGTAGCCCTGGCTTCTGTTAGAGGCGCGATATTTTCACTATTATACACCAGGACTCCTGCTTCGATGTCTCTAACTGCCAGCTGATAGTAATCTGCTCCTGCTACTTCCTCCCAGCGCAGGGTGGGTGTCAGGGTTGCCACAGTTTCTCCAGGAGAAGATTCCTCTCCCGGGGCGATCAGCCGGGGCTCGGCCAGTCTTTCTTCGGCAGCAAGGGAGGCCGGGATTAAGGTAGTTATCAGCAGGAAGGTGGTTGTTATCAGGAAGAGAATTATTATTAGCTGGATTTGATTTAATAATCCGGTATGTAGTTTGTTATATTTGGTAAAGTCGGGCATTGAATTTACAACCTCCTGATATTTAGTTAAATCAGAACCTCCTGCTATTTAGTTAAAGCAAAAGCTCCTGATATTTAGTTAAAGCAAAAGCTCCTGATATTTCATTAAATATTTAGTTAAAGCACCCGGCAAAGCAAGGGTTTTCTGATATTCAGATAAAGCAGGTAATTGGAACTTCCTCAATTACTATATTTCAAGACCGAGGGAACATTTTCCTGCAGGATTTTGTCCGGTGAGGATTAATATTTATTTTTAGGACTAATTATCCCTTTTTAAGGGCTGGTTGAATTGATTTGAGAAAAAAAAGAGGATAAATCATTCTTAATCTAGAAGTTATTGCTAGATTGTTTCTGAAATTATTCAAATAGGATTAACTGGGCTTGCCTTTTAGCTAGCTTCCGGACTTGTAAGTAGCTTCCGGATTTCTTGATTTCTGGAAAAAATAGTAGCTGTGATTGCCCTTGAGCTTGCTCCTGAATTAGTTCTTGCTCCTGAATTAGTTCAGGCCCGCCTGCATCGTCTGCATCGCCTGCATTCCGGGAACCTGGATTGTTCACCGGCGGCTTAACAGCGCTTTAGCTGTCACCTCTTTCAGCTGAAATATTTAAAGTCAGGCTGGAAGTCAGGCTGGCAGCTAACCATTCAGGCCGGGATATTTGTCGGATTAAGGCATTTGACGGATTTAGGCTGAAACAGTATAATGTAATTGTCGGAAAATTTTTACCCGGGAATTTTTAAGAGAGATATCAGGGTAAAGGATATAGCAAAATAAAACCGCCTGCTCTTTACGGGCCCCTCAGGAGAGGAAAATAGAACCGCCTATTTCAGGTTAAGTTACAGGCTGGAGGGCAGGTAAAAAGCTATAAGTTATCAGTTAAGCAAGGTAATTTGTTTAAAGGAGTGAGGGAAATAAATGAAGGAAATGAATCAGAATAAAGACAGGTCAGAGACAGCCGAGATGGAGATTGATCTGCGGGAGCTGTTTTATCTGATCTGGAGACGAAAAGTGCTGCTTATTCTGCTGGTGGTGGGGGCCGTGCTGCTGACCTACTATGCTACCACCCTTATACCGTCAGAGTATCAGGCTGCCAGCCAGGTTTTGATTACCGAAGATGAAGAAACCTTAAGGGAATACATATCTCCGGAGGCCAGAACTTTGATAACCTCCCGGAATGCTCAGATCTATAAAGAGATGCTGAGAAGCCGCACCTTTCTGGAGCAGGTCAGTGCCAGTCTCGAGCAGGAAGCGG
The DNA here is from genome assembly GCA_003554685.1 of Halanaerobiaceae bacterium. Lineage (GTDB taxonomy): Bacteria > Bacillota > Halanaerobiia > Halanaerobiales > Halarsenatibacteraceae > T1SED10-84. The sequence goes on along the minus strand of PWHA01000121.1, from coordinate 379 downwards.
GGCTGGCGGCCGAGGCCGAGCCCGCCCGGGATGAGGAGGGGGTAGGCCAGGAGAGCGCTGAGGCCTCCAGGCAGGACAGCCTGCCGGCCAGGATACTGGCCTGGCCCGGGAATCTCCAGGAGGGGCTTAAGAATTTTATGGGCTGGACCGCCAAAGAAGGAGAAATTACCGCCCGGGAGCTTCGCAACATTGTCAGCATCCGCACCGGAGCTGTTGATAACCTCCTGATAATCGAGGCCACCCATACCAGCCCGGAAGCCGCCCGGGAGATAGCCAATACCATGGTGAGTGTGCTGGAGGAAAGGCATTATCAGCGCCAGGTTAGTGATCTGGATCGGGCCCTGGAATTTATTTCCGGATAGCTGGAGGAAGTGCGCGG
>PWHA01000212.1 GCA_003554685.1 Halanaerobiaceae bacterium | reverse complement strand
CAAAGCAACCCCGGCAATAGAAAAACCTGCTCCCATGGAGTAGACAATGAAAAGTAGGGGGAAGGCCAGTGAGATCGCTGCCAGGTTTTCCGGGCCCAGTCTGCCAACCCAAAAGGTGTCAGCCAGCTGATACATTAGATGCATTCCCTGGCCGATAATTATGGGCCAGGACAGTTTAAGCAGAGTAGGTAAAAGAGGTTGATTAATAATTTCCTGTTTACTGTTTTCAATTGCCTTCACCAGCTCCACCCTTCCAGAAAGAAAAATAATATAAAAACTGCTCGATTAATTGCTGATTAATTTTTAGCTGCTTCTTTTTAAAAAATTAAAATTCTGACGGAAAAATACAAAAAAATAAGTAAAATAACTAAAGATTTATCTTGTTAATATAAAGATATTTATATATTCATTGATAACCATTATAAAGATATAAGTTATATCTGTCAAGAAAAGTCCCTCTATAATTACTTATCTATATTGCAGGCATTTCCTTCAAATATTGTAATATTGTCTTATTTCTCTATACTTTTCTCTATACTTCTAAAAGAAATTTTGCAATTAATAAAAAATAAATAATTAGAAAAGCTTACAGTGATTAATAAAAGATAAAACAAGAATATCATCAGAAAAATTCAAAAATAATCAGACCAATCCCGTTTATTTATTAACCATTAGTTGTATTTAACCAAATTTGACAAATGTATAATAAATTGCTATGATTTACCTAGAAAATATTTTCAAATTTAATTAAATAAATCCAATCATAACCTGAAGAGGAGGTAATACCATGACTAAACTTTTAGTGATTTATTACAGCTCTTACGGACATATGTTTAAAATGGCTCGGGCAGCGGCTGATGCAGTCCGGGATAAAGAAAATTATGAAGTTAAACTAAAGAAAATTCCCGAACTGGAACAGGCTCGAAAAGGCATGTCTTCCCAGGAGGCATATGTAAAAGCCAGGGAAGCTCAAAAGGATATTCCCGAAGCCACTCATGATGATCTAGTCTGGGCCGATGGAATTATCTGGGGGATTCCCACCAGATTTGGTAACATGCCTGCTCAGGTTAAACAATTTATTGATACTGCCGGCAGCCTGTGGGCAGAGGGTAAGCTGGAAGGCAAGGCAACCGGGATAATGAGCAGCTCCAATACTGCCCATGGTGGTCAGGAAAGCACTATACTGACTTCTTTAATTCCGCTACTCCATCTGGGAATGATTTTTGTAGGCTCTCCCTATGGTGAAAATCAGGAAATGTTTTCTGATAAGCTAATTGGAGGATCCCCTTACGGTCCTTCAACAATAGCAGGTTCAGATGGCAGCATGATGCCAGCTGAAGAAGATCTCACCATGGCAGGCAGACTTGCCCGGCGGGTGGCCCGGGTAGCCAGTAAAATTAAAGATCTGGATTAGCTCTCAAACAGAAATATATAATGAAGTAAAAATCAGGCCAGAAAAGTTACTGGCAAATATGAAACCCCGGCAGCATGGCCGGGGTTTCTTAATTCCATAAATTCCAAACATTATGCTTATTATAATTGCCTGCTTCAGGAAAAGATATTATAAAACATTTCAAAATTTACTTTTGCCTGATCGGCCCAGCAATTTTCATATATCTGGCCGCTGCATCTTGAGCAGAACTCCTGACCAGACCAGTTTAACTGTCCACAATGCTGACAGATATTTTTGTTTGTCTTTAACATGATAATCCCTCCTGTTGTTAAACTAGACTTATTTTGCACTCCGGCTATTTTAACAAAGAAGGAATTAAAATGCAAATCCCGTCAAAACCTTTTAGCCATTCCCCCTGGATAATCAGTCAAAATCCCGTGAACCCCCATTTTTGCCAGCCGTTGAAACTCATCAAAATCATTGACAGTCCAGATATATAGCTTAAGTCCGGCAGCCCGGGCGGCTGCTCTGAAAAAAGGAGTTAAAACTGGCAGTCCCAAATAATGGGTGGGCAGGGATAAGGCCTCAAATTTCCAGCCCAGCCAGCCGGCGATTCCCAGATGAGATAAGACATAAAAAACAAGAGCCTCTTTTTTTGTTGCAGCAGTTGGTACCTGAGGCATTTTGTTGCGTATCTGTTCAACAATATTATAATTGAATCCTCCCAGTAATACTCTGTCTTCAGCTGAAAAAGATTTCAGAGTTTCCACCAGGTTAGTGACAAGTATATCCTTATCTTCCTTTAATTCTATAATAAGAGGAGCTTCAGGCAGTTCAGAAAGCACCTCCCTCAGGGTTGGTATCGAAATTCCCTCTCCCCGGAAGGGAAATTGTTTATCTTTCTGAAATTTATATCCTGCATCCAGTTCTTTTAAATCAGATAAAAGTAGATTATTAACCCTTCCCTGTCCCTCAGTCAAACGTTCCAGAGTATCATCATGGTAAACTAAAATTTCTTGGTCAGCGGAAAGTCTGACATCGAGCTCCAAACCATCCGCACCTTTTTCTAAAGCACTAATTAAAGCTTCAATTGTGTTTTCGGGGAAATTAACTGAATCTCCTCTGTGACCAAAAATCATGGGTTTGTTTTTGTGCGCCATAAATTTCCTTTCAAAATATTTTTTCGGGGAAAAATAAGATTTTAAAATCTGTAAAATATTCAGGATAACTACAGCAGTTACAATAACAAATATTAATAAAAGTATATTTTTTAATACCGTCATTTTAATTCTCCTCTATATTATAGACCTTCTCCTCTATTCTGTTACCATGGGAATAAACATTGCCAGCACAGTTATTGTAGCACCATTAGAAAATCCGCTTAATGCTGCAGCACCATCCACATTGGTTCTAAATATAATTAGTATAAGAAGCAGTAATATTGCTTTATCTAATAATCTAAAATTAAAACCTGTTATACTGCTCATTATTTATCACTCCCTGCTCCCGGCCTAAAGTTACTTGCTTCCACCACTTATAATATTTTATTGTTTTTAGCAAAATATTTCAACCATTATTTTTATTTTTTCCATAAAAAAAGCGCCCCTAGCGGGGTCGCCTTATCCGGGCAGCTTTATACCCTGATCAACCTGAAAAACAACCAAATAATATCAGCTTATATAATATTTGTTTTTGTTGAAAAAATTTGTTTTTAATAATAAAATTATTAAACCCTAAGCTCTGCTGGTTGCCTTTCTCTTGGCCAGATAATTATTAATTTCCGCTATAACTGTCTCCTGGATTGCCTTTTCTTCAACCTGAAAGCCATCCATCAGCTGACCGCCTTCACTGTAAATTTTTACATTTTCCTCTCCATCCCAGACAAAGAAAAGATGGTCTTCAAACCTCACGAGATCAGCACCTTTCTTCAGATCTTCCAGCATTGCAATATTACCGCACATATTTATCACCCTTTCTCGATATTCTAGATTTTAAATTTATGGTTTTTATTATAAAATGGCTTATTGCCTAGCGATTCCTCTACATTAATCCAACCATAATTAACCCAATAGAGCAAATTGCAATATCTATTATCATTATCTCTTATTTTAGTTATTTAGTCAAGCCTGCTAACTCTGATGAGCTTTTTGACCTGCAAAGGATAAAAAAGATATGCCCAGCATAATTAAAATCAAACCTAAGTAGTTTAAAATTGTCAGTCTTTCACCAACAAGCAAAATCCCAAGCAGGGCAGCTGTCATAGGTTCTGCCAGAGTGAGAGTCATGGCACTGGCAACGGGAACCAGTATCAGGCCAAAATTAAATAAAAGATAGGGAAGGGCCATGGAAAAAACTCCCAGGTAGCCTGCAACCTGCCAGCCCCTGCTTTCCAGCAGCCATTCAGGTCTATTAATTATAAGAATTGGAACTAAAAGTAATCCCCCAATTAATCCCACCATTGCCATAACAGTATCTGCTGGTCGTCCCTCCAGAAGATCCTTGCTGAGTAAAGCATAGAGAGCATAGACGCCGCCGCCCCCAAGCGAGAGCAGTATCCCTGAAGGTTCAACAACGGTTTCACCTTCAGGTAAAAACAATAAAACACAGCCGAAAATTGCCAGTATTGTAGCAGGATACCAGCTTGTAACGGGCTTTTGCCCTTTAACCAGCCAGGCTAATATTCCAGCCAGAACCGGCGAGCTCCCCATGGTGACCACAGTAGCCACAGCAACTCCTGTTATATCTACCGCAGAAAAAAAGAAAAGCTGATAGGCCGCAATACTTAAGGCTGCCAGAAAGGTTAACTTAAAAGGCCAGGTATGTAAGTCTGGAAGTTTGCCCCTCACTGCTGCCGTTAAAAAAAGGACTCCTCCACCAAGTCCAATCCTGACAGCTCCTACAACAAAGGGAGTTGCAGCCTCGGGGGCAAAAGTTTGGGCTGTACCGGAAGTACCCCAAAAAAAGGAAGCAGCCAGTATCAAAATATAACCCTGAGAAATAAAATCTCTGACTTTCATATTCTCCTCCTAATTATGTACCTGCTTAAAAAATAAATATTCTATATATTTCCAGATATAATACAATATTCAAGAAATTCATGTTTATAAATGTTTATCTGATTATAACACATATTTATAAAAGGTTTAACCGGGTTTAAGTTCTGGTTTTTATAATTTTATTTTTTGACAAAAAACAGCGAAGTTCCCTATAAAAAATAGATAACTTCGCCATTTTTTTAAGCTTTTTTGCAGTTTTATGCTTGATTAGAGTTTCACAAATGACCGTAAAATATGGCTAACAACTAAACAACCTGTTAATCCGGTCTGTATTTTTGTAAAGAAAATCTCCGGCCGGACTCTACGGTGATATGAACTTTATCACCAGGATTAATATCCACCATCGACATTATGTTTTTGGGAATGGTTAACTCAAAGTTCTCTCCCACATACAAAATGCCGTTTTCGGGTTTCTTAACTCTAACATAAATTTTTCTTCCTTTGGCCAATTACACCCCTCCTCCTGTTATTTTTTTTTCAGGGTCAAATCCTCCCTTCGAAAATTTTATTAGATTTCATTTAATTTTACTGAGATAGTATTCTCTTTCCAGCGAAAATCTCCTGCATATAAAAGTAAAAATATATTTTTTTAACTTCACAATCAATTTTTAGTAAAAATAAAAATTATTGGTTTTTGCAATAAATAAATACTGCTTGCTACTTTACCTGTCCTTGTATAAATAATTTCTATCATCCGGTTTTTTCTCAGAGAGAAAAGCATAATTGTCTTTCTTGCCTTTATGCTGCCACTTAAATTTCCTGCAGACCGGTATCAATCATCAATTATTTTATTTTTATTTTACTTTTTCAGGTAGGCAATACCATCTGGATGAATTCCGGTAGATATTCGAATTGATTCTTCAGTCAAACTCCTCACATCAATAATCGAAATATCATTGGTTTTATTATTGGCAACAAAAGCTCTTTCCCCTGACTCATCAAAAACCGTGCCCCCAGGCCAGATGCCCACTGGAATTCTCTTGATTTCCCAGGGCATTTTCTGATCCTGCCTGGCAAATCCTGTTTCAATAACTGAGAGATCTCCCGATTTACGGTTAGGAATAAAAGCATATTTTCCATCTGGTGAAAAAACAATCCTGATGGGAATACTTCCCAGCCTTCTTTTATGCAGGATTTTATATTTATTTACTAAATCAATAACATAAAGAGAGTCATCTTTCTGATTCGCAACATATAAAAATTTGCCTTGAGGATGGACTGCAATACCTTCCGGGGCAGTTCCCACCGGGAAATGATTTATTACCTTCTCCTGATTTATGTCAATCACCGAAACATTATTGCTGCCTATGTTAGCCACAAAGGCTCTATCTCCCCCGGGTGTTATGGCTACCATATGTGATTTATCCTGGTGGGTGGGAAAAACATTTTCAATTTCATCGGAATCAGTATTGATTATAAATATCTTTTCACTATAGGTTGAAGCCAGATATACTCTCTTGCTATCAGGAGTGACAGCAAGGCCGTGGGGAAAATTAAAATCTTGATGGTCAATCCTGTTTATGATCGAAAAAGATTTGTTTTCTATGACATTCAGTCTATTACCCAGAGAGCAGGTGATATAAGTTTTGTTTTTTTCTGGAATAACCGCAACTTCATGAGGATTGTGATCCACCTCAATAGTTTTTGTTATCCTTTGCTCCCCAATATCAATAATGTGTACCGTATCTTCATCTTTATTTAGAACAATCAGATATTCATCCACGTTAACTACCCCCTTAAGTTTTGCTGTTATTTATCGATACAGGATTATTTTAATTATTCAATACCTCAGAAAAAATACCTGCATCAGAAGTTTAAAATTATTTCTGAACAATAATACCAACACCGTCAGGTATTACAGTTATTGAACTATCTCTGTTATCCAGTTTTTTGTCAGCCAGGTCCAGAGCCTCCTCTATTGACCCTGCTTTACTCATGTGCATATTTTCAACCATTGCCTGAGGTGCCTCTGTAATCATAATCACCTCAAATTTATCCAGGATCCTGGCCAGTATTTGGGATTCCCATTGATCGGAAACAGTTTCCGTTCTATCTCTGCTTTTAATATCTTCTCTTATTTGCTGAACACTACTGGCTTCCCGAAATGTTTTATAAAAGCTTTCACCTCCGTGACCATCAGAACATTCCGCCGCAATAATAATAACCCCTCCTGCTTTACAGGTGGCTTCTGCAGCCGTCATGCCCTTAACAGCCTGGTAGATATTCTGGTCTAAAGGATACCCTCCATTTGTAGTTATCACTATATCGGCAGGCAGGGCCCGGGCTCCTGCCAGTTCAGCCACAAATTCACAGCCTTTTTCATGAGCTTCTTTAAAATCTCCTGCAAAGGCATTAATTATCTCTTTATTCTCATTAATTGCTACATTTAAGATAAAGGCTAAGTCCGCTTTTTCTGCAGCATAGAGCATATCTTTGTGCATCGGATTTCCCTCAAAAATTCCCGTTCTGGCCTTTTCATGAGCGATAAACTCCCCGCAATGATTGGCCAGGACTGTTTCCTTGCTGGCTACTCCTGGCAAAACACTTTTACGGCCGCCGGAAAAACCAGCAAAAAAGTGCGGTTCAATAAACCCCTCAGCTATTAACAAATCAGCTTCCACCGCAGTTTTATTTAATCTTAATCTGCCTCCCGAAGGTAAAATGCCGCAATCAACCATAGTACTTTTTTCGGTACTTTTATGAATTACAATTTCTTCATTCTCAACTACTTTTTCTCCAAATTTTTCTTCCAGCTCTTCTCTGGTGGAAGGCCTGTGAAAACCGGTTGCTATCAAGAGTTTTATGCTGGCATCGGGGTTACCTTCTCTTATCTCTGCTAGCATTGGAGGAATCATAAATCTGCTGGGGACCGGTCTGGTATGGTCACTGCAAATAATTACTACTTCATCTTTATTTTTTGCCAGCTGAGATAATTTTTCCGATCCAGCCGGACTGGCTAAGGCTCTATATACCAGTGCTTGCTGCTCCAGTTCAGGCTCATATTTACTGGCTTTCGAAGTTAGCACCCCGGCAATCTTCTCCTCCGGTAGAGAAAAATTTATGCCTTCTCGACCATAAGGTATTTTAAAATCCATAATTTTTCACCTCTTTTTAAAAAATTAAAGATTAATGGGGCGGTCCTCTCAGTTTTAAAAACCAGAGCATTCCGCCCCCACTAAACCGGTTAAACTCTAATGATGAACTTTTGTCTTTCTGTCTTATAAATATTAAGCCCTAATTCATTTTCAGGAACAGTGGAATTAATCAAGATCAAATATTTTTCCCGGGTTCATTATATTATTAGGATCAAAGGCCTTTTTTATCTTTTTCATTAATTCCAACTCAACTGCAGAAACTGCTTCGGGAAAATATTTTTTCCTTTTTGAGCCAATACCATGCTCACCGCTTATAGTCCCCCCAAGTTTGTAGGTGACATCATATAGATCTTTCAGGCATTCATCTTCTATTTGATACCATTTTTCCATACTGTGATCCGGATTCTTCACCAGAGTGGCATGTAAATTGCCATCGCCAGCATGACCATAGCAGGGAATTTGAATATCATATTTATCGCTCAATCTATCCAGTTCCGGAATCAAATCCGCGATACTGGCTATTGGCACAACAATATCTTCTAAACTCTGCTCGGGACTGACAACCATAAAAGCTTCAGCAATATTTCGGCGAACATCCCAGACTCTTTCCCTGGTAGTATGGTTATCGGCGACATATACCTCCTGAGCCCCATTTTTTTCACAAATTTCACCAATCTTAAAGTAATCATTTTCTACCTGCTCCTCTTCAGCGCCATCGACTTCAATGAGAAGCATGGCACCGCAATCCTGATAGGGAAGATGTTCATTTAGGTATTCACAGGAAGCCCGGACAGATCTCTGATCCATAAACTCAATTCCAGTGGGGATTATGCCTGTTTCAGTCATAATCTTAGGCACGGTAGCTATTGCAGTTTCAGCATCTTCAAAAAGCACCAGCAGGGCAACTTCTTTGGTGGGCTTGGGCAGAAGCTTAATTGTAGCTTCAGTAACTATGCCCAGTGTGCCTTCAGAACCGATCATCAATTTTTTCAGGTCATATCCGGT